>JACCXV010000315.1 GCA_013696835.1 Gemmatimonadota bacterium
GCGCCACCTCGATCGTGCGCGCCTCGAGCAGCTTCTGGACTCGCTCCGGAGGCAGCATGTCGTCGAGCGCGTCGTAAAGAGGGCGCAGGTACGGGTCCACCTTCTCCTGCAGATCGCCCGGCAGGAAGCCCAGGCTCTCCCCCACCTCGACAGCCGGTCGCGCGAGGATGATGCGCTTGACGGCCCGCTTCGTGAGGGCGTCCACGGCGGCTGCGACGGCGAGATAGGTCTTGCCCGTGCCCGCGGGGCCGATGCCGACGACGATCTCGTTGGCGACGATCGCGCGCAGGTAGTGGTGCTGCCCGGCGGTCTTGGCGCGGATGATCTTCTGCACGCCGCGCAGCTCGATGCGGCCTTCCTCCAGCCGCTCGAGCGGGGCGACGCCGCGGCGCAGCTCGCCGTGGTAGCGGTCCAGGTCGGCGGGCTCGATCTCCGAGCCGGTCTGGACGACGTCCATCATGTGGCTGAGCAAGCGCGAGGCGGCGTCGACGGCTTCCGCCGAGCCCTCCACGGTCAGAGCGTCGCGCCGGGCGACGACCCGGGTGCCGGTCAGAGACTCGACCCGCTTGAGGTTGCGGTCGTGCGTGCCGAATAGGAGCAGCTGGTCGACGCCCTCGAGGGGCAGCCGCCGCGTGCCGCCGGAAGCGGCGGTATGCATGCGGGATGGGGGCTCCAACTGGGGACTGGAGTTTACGGCCGGCGCGGGCCAGCGTCAACGGGCCGGCGGCCAGGCGTGGGAGCTGGCAGCCCCGCTACGGCGCCGCCGGCGACGCGTCCACGCGCAGGTGGAGCTGCCGCAGTTCGCGCTGCGGAGCCGCCGCCGGCGCGCCCTCCATGAGCGCGTTGGCCTGCGTCGTCTTGGGAAAGGCGATCACCTCACGCAGCGATGCGGCGCCCGCGATCAGCATCACGATGCGGTCGAAGCCCGGGGCGATGCCACCGTGGGGGGGAGCCCCGTAGCGCAGGGCTTCCAGCAGGAATCCGAACTTCGCCTGAGCCTCCGCAGGCCCGATCCCCAGCACCTCGAAGACCCGGCGCTGCAGCTCCGGGCGGTGGATCCGGATCGATCCGCTGCCCAGCTCGACCCCGTTCAGCACCACGTCGTAGGCTCGCGACCGCAGGCTCAGCAGGTCCTCGCCGGACAGCAGCTTGGCCTCGTCCTCGGGGTGTGGCGCTGTGAAGGGATGGTGACTGGGGGCGACCCCGCTCACGGCCCCGCCAGGCCCTCCCTCCAGCGGCTCGAAGAGCGGGAAGTCGGACACCCACAGGAAGCGCAGCGCGGTCGGGTCAGCGAGTCCTAGCCGCTCGCCCAGGGCGGTGCGCACGCGGCCCAGGCTGCGCTCGGCCACCCGCCGCTCGTCGGCCACCATCAGCAGCAGGTCACCCTGCTCCGCGGCGGCGGCTGCCAGCGCCGCCTGCAGCCGATCCGGCTCCAGGTTCTTCCCAGCCGACGAGACCGCCGGATCGCCCGCACGCGCCCAGAGGAGGCCCTGCGCACCGCCGAGCTTCGCCTCCTCGGCGAGCTCGTCAAGCTCGCGCCGGCTCGTCGACCCGGCGCCCGGGACGCGCAGGGCCTTCACGACGCCCAGCCCATCCGCCCGATCGAGCGCCGAGGCCACGACCCGGAACCCCGTCCCGCGGAAGGCCCCGGTCACGTCGGCCAGCTCCAGCCCGAAACGGAGGTCCGGCTTGTCCGTCCCGAAGCGGCTCATAGCCTCGTCGTACGTGACTGCCGGGAAGGGCAGCTCGATCTCGATCGACGCCACCTGGCGCCAGACGTGGGCGAACAGCCCTTCGGTCACGCGCCACACGTCGGGCTGGTCCGCGAACGACATCTCGATGTCGATCTGCGTGAACTCGGGCTGCCGGTCGGCGCGCAGGTCCTCGTCGCGAAAACAGCGGGCGATCTGGAAATAGCGGTCGAACCCCGCCACCATGAGGATCTGCTTGTAGAGTTGCGGCGATTGCGGCAGGGCGTAGAACGAGCCCGGGTGCACCCGCGAGGGCACGAGGTAGTCGCGCGCTCCCTCCGGGGTGGGTTTCGTCAGGATGGGGGTCTCGATCTCCGCGAAGCCCTCGCCCGACAGGTAGCGCCGCACCTCCTGGAGCGCGGCGTGCCGCAGCAGGAGGTTGCGCTGGAGCGCGGGCCGGCGCAGGTCCAGGTAGCGGTGGACGAGGCGCAGATCCTCGGCGGCCTCGCTCTCACCGCCGGAGGTCGAGACGGGGAACGGGGGCGTATCGGCCCCCGCCAGCAACTCGAGCGTGGTCGCGCCGACCTCGACCGTTCCGCTGGGCAGCGAGGCATTGACCATGGCGGGCGGGCGCCGGCGAACGCGGCCCGTGACGCGCACCACGTCCTCCGACCTGAGCCGCTGTGCCGCCAGCATGGCGGAGGGGGGCATCGCGGCCGGATCGCAGACCACCTGTGCCAGGCCGTAGCGATCGCGGAGGTCGAGGAACAGGATGCCGCCGTGGTCGCGGCGGCGGTCCACCCACCCGGCGAGCGTCACCTCCCGCCCTTCGACGCCCTCCCCCACCTCACCGACGGTGTGCGTGCGGTAGGACGTTTCCGACGTGCTCAACGGCGGCGGACCTCGGAGGTGATCTCCTGACGAACGGGGATCCGGATGGGCGGGCTCCCGGGTGGAGCGGCCTCGACCTCCAGCTCGAGCGTCTGCCTGCCGATCGAGCCGAGGAAGACCTCGCCGCGCGGTCCCATCCGGATCGTCCCGGCGCCGCGTCCGTGTCCGTCAAGCAGCAGCGGCGTGCCGTTCTGCTCGCCCTTGCCGCTCAGCGTGGTCTCGGTCGAGTACGCGAGCTGCACTTCACCCTCCGGCCCCCCCTCTCCCTCGGCTTGCGACGCGCGCGGCGCATAGGTGGTCACGACCCGGACCTGCGCCTCGATCCCCTGCTGCAGGCAGCCGAAGCTGAGTGTGTCGGACCAGGAGGCTTCCGCGCCGGCCACCTCGGGGAACCGCGGGAGGAAGTTGCTGAGCATCTGCCGTAGATCGCAGCCGGTGAGCGCCGCGGGAATGTCAGGCGGGATCTCCAGCGCCCGCAGCCGACCCGTGGGTGAAACGCTGAGCGTCATGATCCGGCCGAGTATCGGCGTCACGTCCGGCGAGGGCATGGCCGCGTCGTCGAAGCGTATCGAGAGCGAGTCGAAGGTGACGCCGTAGGACAGGGTCTCCGGCTCCGCCTGTACGTCGACCACGTTCAGCACGGCCTCCGATCGCACCGTCACATTGGTCGAGTCGCCCTGGAACTCCTGATGGATCCTGGCGGTGCTGGTGAGGCGGTAGCTCGCGCTGTCGCCGGGCTGGGCCCGGTAGCGATAGCCCTGGGCGTGCAGGGACACGGCGGAAAGCAGTACGAGCGCCAGGCCCAGGGTCGCAGGGCGAGGCACCAGTGACATCGCGCTGCTCCTCGAACGAGTGTGGGGTGTTGCGGGAAGAGCGGGTGGGCCCCTACCGGCGGGCGGTCATTATAACGCCGGGCCGGACGAGCGTTCAATGTCGCGCAGGATTCGGCGCGCATACGCCGTGCTCGGCGCTCGCCCCTGGGCCACCAGGCTGCGCACCCGGTCGGGGCCCCGGTTGTAGGCAGCGAGCGCGAGCGCCACGTCGTCGAAACGGTCGAGCTGCATTCGCAGGTAGCGGAAGCCCAGGGTGAGGTTCACACGCGGGCTGAAGAGATCGCGCGCCGACGTCGAGGGCGAGAGCTGGCGCGCGGTGCTGGGCTGGAGCTGCGTCAGCCCGACCGAGCCCGAAGGCCCGACCGCCGTCGCATCGAAGCCGCTCTCGGCCTGCACCAGGCTGAAGGCCAGCGAGGGGCTCAGGCGCTCTGCGGTGGCGGCATCGTAGATCTGCTCCGACAACCGGCGTCCGATTCCGTATCGGCGCGCGTAGAACGAAGCGCGCCTGGGGAGGCGAATCTCTTGACGGCTGACGGCGGAGGCGAAGCCCGCCTGCCGGTACCCGGCGCGCGGGGAGGCCATCGCGCCCCATGAGCGAGCAGGCACGCGGGCGAGAGCGGACGTCAGACCGGCACCCCCACGCAAGGCGTCGGCTCGCGAGCCCAGGCCCGGGGGATCC
>JACCXV010000330.1 GCA_013696835.1 Gemmatimonadota bacterium
GCCACAGGACGCGCGCCACGCGGCGAAAAGCCTGCGCGGAGGTCGCGGCGGGCCTGCCGGCACTCCCTCGCGACAGACCGCGCATCTACTCGGTTCGCAGCGCGGTGAGCGGCGCCACGCGCGTCGCGCGCAAGGCTGGCACCCAGCTGGCGATCAAGGTCACTGCCCCCAGCAGGAGCGCGACGGCTGCGAACACCGAGGGATCGCGAGGGCTCACCTGCACGAGCAGGCTCGAGAGCACCCGCGCCAGCCCGGCAGCGGCCAGCAGTCCCAGGCCGATGCCGGGTAGCGCCAGCCGCAGCACGCGGCGCAGGATCATCATCAGGACGTCGCCCCCCCTGGCGCCGAGCGCCAGGCGAATCCCGATCTCGCGCGTGCGCCGCTCGACAGCGTAGGCCATCACGCCGTACGTGCCGAGACGAACTCGGCGAGAACGGGCTCCGGCGAGACACCGGGCCGGGCCAGCACGGCGTTCACAACGGTGAAGATCGCGGTGCTCCCGCCGATCCCCAGCGCGAGCGCGAGGACGGCGAGGAGCACCACCCCGCGTTCCCTCATCAGTGAGCGGGCGGCGTACCTGACGTCCTGCAGGAGCGTGTCCATTCCGGTGTCTCCCGGGAATCGCCGTGAGCCGGGCGTTCCCCTCTAGCCGACGAGCCTGGCGACTTCGGTAGGAGCGAACAGGGTCGGCAGCACGGCGAGGGCGATGGTGACCAGGATCTCGGCCACCAGGGCAGCATCGGCACGACGGTTCATCTGAGAGTTCTCCTCGGTTGGATCGTTCGGTCGGCGACGTTCGAGCCAGCGTTCTCCAACGGCTCTAGCGAGGAGCGTGCCACCTGTTCCGATTTACGTAACCGCTTCGTAAGTCAATTGCTTACGAGGTGATCCTCGCATGCGGCTCCACGCATTGTGTTCAGTTCTGGGACCGCCCGTTCCCAGGAGCGGGGGGCGGAAGGGCGTCGATTCGAGGGGGCGGTTCGCTTTGTTCGGAGGAGGGTTCTCGGGAGGGGAGGTCGGGAGAGGAGGTCGGGAGGGGAGATCAGTCGGACGACTCGCCTCAGGCGGCACCGGCGGGCTGGGCGCTTCTATCGGCCGCGGTGCGCCCCGTCCCGTCGTCCACGATCCAGCCGTCCGCGAGCTGGACGATGCGGTCGCCGTACGACGCGTTCTTCTCGGAGTGCGTCACCTGGACGATGGTCGTGCCTTCGGCGTTCAGCTTCTTGAAGACCTCCATGATCTCCTCGGCCTGGGCGCTGTGGAGGTTACCGGTGGGCTCGTCGGCCAGGATCAGCTGCGGATCAGAGACGACCGCGCGCGCGACCCCCACGAGCTGCTGCTGGCCGCCTGAGAGCTGGTTCGGGAAGAGGTCCTTCTTGGCCACGATCTGGAAGCGGTCCAGCGCGTCGCACACGATGCTCGAGCGCTCGGAGCGCTTCACGTCGCGGTACGAGAGCGGGATCTCCAGGTTCTCGTACACCGTGAGGTGGTCCAGCAGGTGGTAGCTCTGGAAGACGAACCCGATCGTGCTCTTCTGGAGGTTGGCGCGATCCTTCTTCTTCATGTCGTGCACGGGGTGGCCCTTCAGCCAGTATTCGCCGGTCCAGGCCGTGTCGTGCATGCCGAGCACGTGCAGGAGCGTCGACTTGCCGGCCCCCGACGGGCCCATGATCGAGACGAACTCGCCTTCCCGTATCTCCAGGTTGATGCGGCGCAGCACGTACGTCCTGCCGGCGCCCGTCTCGTAGAACTTCTCCAGGTTTCGCAGTCTGATCATGGGAGCTTTCCCCTGTGGAAGCCTTTCGCCGGCGCCGCGGCGATGGCGCCGATCGGTCCCGAGCAGCCTCTGCTCCGCGAGCGATCCTGGGGAGCGCACGCGGCTAGGCCGCGCGCGCCACCTCGGCCAGTGCCAGGAGAGTGGGCCCGAAGGCGATGGCGATCGTGACCAGCACCTCGGCGAGCAGCGTGATATCGGCGCGACGGCTCATCTGAAACTCCTCGATTGGTGGATCGTAGCGTGCCCCTTCCACATCCCACGGAAGCACAAAAGCGAGGAGCATGCCACGCCCATTCATCGGCGGCATACCTTTGATTCACAACGGGTTGAGAATTGGGCTCTGGCTGGTCGTCCGAGCGTCCGTGTTCGGAAGTGGGACCGCCCTTCCCACGAGCGGACCAGGCGCTGACCGGGCTCCGCCCCTTCGAGGGTGCGTCCGAGGGAGGCCCGCACGCCGAAGATCGCGAAGTAGTCGGGGGTGACCTGGACGCCGTCGATGCGCTCGGGATCGCCCGCTCCGCTCGTGAGGTCGAAGACGTCCTCGCGATAGGCGGCTGCGGCGGTGACCGGGGCGGCCTCGCGCCGCAGGTCCAGGAAGTCGGGGGCCGAGACGGCGCGCTCCTGCTCGTCGGCGCCGGCCCCCCGCACCTCGACGAGGCGGTCGGGCTGCGGATACGGGAG
>JACCXV010000331.1 GCA_013696835.1 Gemmatimonadota bacterium
CCCTGCGCCCCTTCGCGAGTGCGGACGTCACGGGGGACGCGAACGTGGACGTGCGGGACCTGCAGGCGGTGGCGTCCGCCCTCGTCGGCCGGCGCGACCTGTCCGCCGAGGAGCAGAGGTCGGCGGATACGAACGGCAACGGGCGGCTGGACGAGGGCGACCTCACGGGCCTCCTCGACCGGGTTCTGCGCCGCAATGGGCTAGTGCCGGGCGCTACCGGCAGCGGCGCGCTCGCGAAGCAGGTGTACGACCCCGAGTACCGCTACGAGGAGCCGGAGGGCGGAGAGGGCTACGGCGGCTACTCCCGCGGATACTCGGCTGTCATGTCCCTGGCTGCGTCCCGCGGCGGAACCCGCGAGCTCGGCGCGATTCTGGCTACGTTCGCACTTCCCAGGTCGGGGGCTCTCCCGCGTGTCATGCCCGCCACCGGCGTGCGCGTCGTGTGGGCCGCGAGCGCAGGCAGGCTCCGTGTGCTGGCCTACTCGGAAGATGGGCTGCGGGCGGGAGCGTCGCTCTTCTACGTGCGTGGCGTCGCAGCCCGGCTCGAGGCCGTCACCGGCTCCACTCGAGGCGGAACGCCGCGCATCCTGCTGGCCGCCGGCACAGGTCCGGGAGCGACGCCCTCGCCGGACGATGCCCGGCGTTCCTCGTCGCGCCCGTTGCGCAAGAAGCACCCGGGAGCGCACGACCGGTGACGGCCCCACGCGTCGCCGCCGCCGTGGCTCTTGGCCTGCTCGCGGCATGCGGTGGGGGAGGCGGTGGGGGTGGCGTGGAGCCGCGCGGCACCGCGACCCTCACCGCCCCCACGTTCGTCACCGCGCCCGAGGTGCGCGAGAGCGTGGATCTCGAGCTCACGAGCGATCGCGCCGCTTCCGCGCTGCAGGTGGACCTGGTCGCGGACCCGGCCGTCATTCCCTCGGCTGCGGGAATCGTGAGCGCCGGACGCGCCACGGATCTCGAGCCGGCGTTCCAGAACGTCGCCCCCGGGCGCATCCGACTCGTGCTCTTCGACCCCGGCGGCGCGCCCACCC
The DNA here is from genome assembly GCA_013696835.1 of Gemmatimonadota bacterium. Classification (GTDB taxonomy): domain Bacteria; phylum Gemmatimonadota; class Gemmatimonadetes; order JACCXV01; family JACCXV01; genus JACCXV01. Next base: position 1,032 of record JACCXV010000331.1, read on the forward strand.
TGCCGGCGGGGCAGGGCCCGGTGCTCCGCGTCAGCTTCCGTGTCACCGGGACGGCACCGGCTGGATCCTCCGCGCTGGGTTTCGAGGATCCCATCGTGGTGGACGGCGACGGGGAGACGTTCGACGTCACCGTCGTTGCCGGAGAGGTGATCGTCCAGCGGTGAGCTCGCGCCTGCGGAGGGTGCTGGACCTCGTGGAGGAGAACCCCGACGAGCCGCTGCCCCGCTACATGGCGGGCAACGAGCTGCTGAACTCCGGCGACGCCGAGGGAGCTGTGGAGCACCTCATCCGCTACGTGGAGATGCTTCCGGGCGGCGATGTCGGTGCCGCGTGGCGAATGCTGGGCAGAGCCTATGTCGCCCTCGGGCGCGAGGACGAGGCCCGCTCCGCCTGCGAGGCCGGCATCCGCGCAGCGCTGGCGCACCGGCACGGAGACCTCGCGGCTGCCATCGAGCACGACCTGGAGAGCCTCTAGCCGCCTGTCGGCATTCCGTCAGTCTTGTTGCTCATCGCACGCGCGACGCACTTCACCCGCCGACACACCCCCTTCCCACCTCATCCCATGCGGTTGGGCACGACTCGTGCTTCGAGCTCTCTCCGGGCTCGACAGCCCGTGCAGGGATCGCCCTGGGAGGAGGAGAGGTGCTGGAAACGGTCACGCCGGCCGAAACGGGAGCGGGACGGGTTCCGCAGGCCGACGCGGCTGCGCCAGACGCTCTCGCCGCGGTCATCGGGCGGTCGCCCGCGATGCAGGAAGTGAAGGCCACTCTTCGTGCGCTCTGTGGCTACTCGATCAATCTCCTCATCACCGGGCCGACGGGAACCGGCAAGAGCTTCGTGTCCCGACTCTACCATTCGCTCGGTCCCCGCGCTGCTCGCCCGTTCGTGGAGGTACCGTGCCCGAACATCCCCATTGCCCTGTTCGAGAGCGAGCTGTTCGGTCATGCGCGCGGCGCATTCACCGATGCGCGCAGCGATCGGCGCGGGCTCATCGTCGAGGCCAACGGGGGCACCGTGTTCCTGGACGAGATCACCGAGATCTCGC
>JACCXV010000334.1 GCA_013696835.1 Gemmatimonadota bacterium
ACTCTGCTCAGCGTCCGCGGACCCGGTGCCCGCCCCCGCACGCCCGGCATCCGGCGGCGGAGCATTGCCGACCCCCCCGCATCCAGCCGCGAGTGCGACGCAGAGCGTCGTGATCAGGAGGCGCCGCCGCGGGGCGCCGGCCGGCTTCACGCGAGGACGCGTGCCACCCGCTCGACGGCCCAGTCGAGCTCCGAGCGCTCCACGATCAGCGGCGGGGCCATGCGGATCACGCGGTCGTGCGTCTCCTTGCAGAGAACGCCCTCCTCCTTGAGCGCCTCGCAGTACGGCCGGGCGGCCTCGTACAGCTCGATGCCCACCAGCAGGCCGCGGCCGCGCACCTCCTTCACCTTCGGGCTGTCTATCTCGCGCAGGCTCTCCATCAGGTGGGCGCCGAGCTGCGCCGAGCGCTCGACGAGCCCCTCCTCGCGCAGCACCCGCAGGGCAGTCCTGGCCACGGCGCATCCCAGAGGGTTGCCTCCGAACGTGGAGCCGTGGTCCCCCGGCTTGAAGACGCCGAGCACGTCGGCGCGCGAGACCACTGCCGACACCGGATAGAAGCCGCCCGAGAGCGCCTTCCCCAGGGTCATCACGTCGGGCTTCACGTCCTCGTGGTCCACGGCAAACATGGTCCCGGTGCGCCCGAGCCCCGTCTGGATCTCGTCGGCGACGAGGAGCACGTCCTGCGCGCGACAGATGTCCGCCACCTCCGCCAGATAGCCGCTCGGCGGGATCAGAATCCCCGCCTCGGCCTGGATCGGCTCGAGGAGGAAGGCGCAGGTGTGCGGGCTGATCGCCTCCCGCAGCGCGGCCGCGTCCCCGAAGGGGATCAATCGGAAGCCGGGGGTGAAGGGAGCGAAGCCTTCCCGGTACTGGGCCTCGCTCGAGAACGAGATGACGGTCGTCGTCCGGCCGTGGAAGTTGTTCTCGCAGGCAATGATCTCCGCCTTCCCGGCCTCGATGCCCTTGACCTGGTAACCCCACTTGCGGGCAGCCTTGATGGCCGTCTCGACGGCCTCGGCGCCGGAGTTCATCGGGAGGACCGTCTCCATGCCGGTGAGCTCCGCGACATCCCTGACGAAGAGGGGCAGCTGCTCGTTGCGAAAGGCACGGCTGGTGAGGGTCACGCGGTGCGCCTGCTCGATCATCGTCTGCAGGATCGCGGGGTGACGGTGGCCCTGGTTCAGGGCCGAGTACGCCGCCAGGCAGTCGAGGTAGCGCTTTCCGTCCACGTCCTCCACCCAGGCTCCCTCCGCGTTGCGGACGACGATGTCCAGGGGATGGTAGTTGTGGGCCCCGTGACGGTCCTCGAGCTCGATCAGCTCGGCGGCGGACAGGGCACGCTCGTTCGTCGTCGTGGGCGTCTGGACGGTCACGTGACGGGCTCCGGGATCGGGTTGACGGGGGCAGGTAAGGTCGAGCGGCTTGGAAGTCGGGTCAAGTGGCGCGCCGCCGCTTTCCTTTCCCCCTCCGCGCTCCTACACTCCCCGGATTCCGGGTCGGAACAGGCTCCGGCCGAGCAAACACCCATGGAGGAAGCGAGATGGCGCAGGACAGCTCGTTCGACGTCGTGTCTCAGGTGGACCTGATGGAGGTCTCGAACGCCGTGCAGCAGGCGTCGAAGGAGATCGCGCAGCGCTTCGACTTCAAGGGAACGTCCGCGGGCATCACGGCCGAGGGCAAGGAAGCGATCGTGCTCACCGCGGACGACGAGAACCAGCTGGAGCGCGTCTACGACGTGCTGGCAGAGAAGCTGGCGCGACGCAAGGTGTCGCTGAAGTCCCTGGAGCGTTCGACGCCGGAGGCCGCCGCGAAGGGGACGCTTCGCCAACGGCTCAAGGTCGTGAGCGGGCTCGAGGGCGAGACTGCCAAGGACATCGCCAAGTTCATCCGTGGGCTGGGGCTCAAGGTCCAGCCCACGATCATGGGCGACCACCTGCGCGTGACGGGCAAGAAGAAGGACGACCTGCAGGCCGTGATGACGGCCCTGCGGGAGAAGGAATGGCCGCGAGCGCTGCAGTTCGAGAACTACCGGTGATCCATCGGGTTCCCCCGCCAAGATTCCTGAAGGATCGCCGCCTTCCGGGGCGTGGGGTTCGGGATCCAGCGGCGGCTCGGACCGCGCTCCCTTCGCTGGGAGTGGACCCCGTGGACGGTGTCGCGATCCTGAACACCACGATCCGGGGCCGCGGGATCTTCGGCACCTCGGCGCGCTACGGCAGGATCGAGGGTAACGACATCCACACGATCGATTGCAGCACTGGCGGTGGCGTATGGCTGGGCCGCTTCAGCGACGGCTGGACGATCCGCGACAACCGCGTGCACGACCTCGCCGCTTCGGTGGAGCACTCGATGTCCGAGGGCATCCGCTTCAGCGGCGCCGCGGCCTACAACCTCGTCGAGCGCAACGTGGTGGAGGACATTCCCGGCCTCGGTCGCGGGATCGCCACGGACGTCTACTCGAGCTGGAACACCATCCGCGCGAACCGCGTCAGCCGGACGGAGATCGGGTTCTCGGAGCAGCTGGGCGGCTGGGGAAACTCGTGGACCGACAACGTCTCGGATGGCAACCGGCGGGCGGGTTTCTACATCTATTGGATGGGAGCGTCGGACCCGCAGCCCACGACCTCGAGCCCCGCATACCTGCTCCTGCGCTGCAACCGGAGCCGCAACGAGCGATGGGGGCTCTACATTGGCGGGGTGCAGAGATCGGCGTTCGAGGACAGCGACTACCGCGTGGTCAAGGTGACCGACCACCCGCTGGCCTACTGGAGCGCCGCGGGCAACACCTGGGAGTCCAGGACGTCGGCGCCTTCCCCCACTCCGGCCAGCACGTTCGCGGGCTGCCCTTCCCTCGCTCCCGCATGAGCCGGGGGCATTGGGCGGGTACTGGAGCCCCGGAGAGTGACGGGGCGGGTCAGCGGATCTCGAACTCCACGGTGGTCACGGCCGTGATGTCCTTCTGCAGCGACGAGACGTCGTTGATGCCGTAGTCGGACACCTCGTTCGAGAACGCCGGCGTGATCTGCAGCACGCCCATCCGCGCCGACCGCACCTGCCCGATCTCGCTGCCCGTCGCGCGCGCGATCTGCTCCGCGCGCACCTTGGCGTCCTTCGCGGCGTCCGCCAGGATCTGCACCTTGAGGTCGCCGAGCTTCGTGTAGAGGTATTCTGGCGGGTTCGACTCGAGCGCCACGCCCTGATTGATCAGATCGGTCGCCTCACGTGACACGCGCGTGATCTTGTCCACGTCCCCCGAGCGAATCTCGACACCCTGGGTCAGGCGGTATCCCAGTATCTGGCTCATCTCCATGCCCTGCTCGTTCACGGGGTGCAGGGCCATCGTCTGGATGGAGGTCTCGACGATCTGCTCGGTGGGGATCTGCTGCTCGCCGAGGTAGGCGCGCAGCTTCCCCATGCTGACCTTCAGGTCGGCGTAGGCCGCCGTGAGATCGCTCGACTGGTGGGACACGAACCCGCGCCAGATGATCATGTCGGACGTGATCTGCCGCTTGGCGGAGCCCGTGACGGTCACGGTCTGCTGCGCGGCCTTGACGCGGGTTATCGCGTTCGCGCCCAGGGCGGCGGCGATGACGAGCGCAAGGCCCAGGACGATGGCCGAGAGCAGGGGCTGAAGGTCACGCGCGGGCATCGCATTCTCCTCGTTCAGGTGGGCGAATTCAGGTGAGCGGTCGCGGACCTTCCCGGCCTGCGGGGCTATCTCGTACCCGTGAATCGCGCGCGCGTTGCAATCCCGCCCGCGTCCTCTGTCAGTCGAGCTCCTGGACGAATGCGCGGATGCGGCGCGCGTTCGTGCCGAAGTCCCCCTTGCCCCAGCGCGAGCGCGAGCGCACGTGAATCGCGCTTCCGCGTCCTCCCTCGGCCGGACGAACCGCGATCGACACGTCGTCCGCGAAGCCCAGGAGGGGGGTACGCGCAACCGCCTGCAGCACGGCGAGCGAATCGTCGCGGAGAACGACCGACCAGGATGGCATTCGCTCCGCGGCGGCGGCGGCGCGCAGGAAGGCCGTGTCCACCGAGTCCCGGGAGATCAGCGGGGCCAGGTCTGGGTAGGCCTTCTGCTGCAGGGCCGCGAACCCCGCTGGATAGTCCACGTCTCCCGGGGGATCGGAGCGGAACCGCGGCGGGTCGGAGGGCGTCGTGGTGACGTCGTGGATCGCCGGGTAGCGCACCAGCAGCGCGAACCCCGACACGAGCGCCAGCACGATGACCAGCCCGGTCCCAGCCTCGCGGGTCACTTCGCGGTCGTTCCGGCCGCCGCTCCGAGGCCGAGCCGGGCCAGCGCCGCGGGCGAGCGAAGCGGACGAACCTGGTCCATGGTGCACGCTTCGGCGGCCTTGTCCGGCCGCCAGCGCAGCAGCTTCGTGCCATGGCGGAAGCGATCGCCCGAGAAGTGATCGTAGCGCACCTCGCAGACGAGTCGCGGCTCGAGCGGCTCCCATTCGCCGCTGCGCTCGGAGCTCCAGCGGCTGGGACCCCCGGGCGCCTTGCCCGTGAAGCCCGGGGGTCGCACCAGCGGCGTCACCAGCCGCTTCAGCGCGCAGCGCTCGTCGGCTCGGAAGCTCGACGTGAAGCCTACGTGATCCAGCAGCCCGCGATCGTTGTACAGCCCCAGCAGCAGGGAACCGATCTCGCCCCCGCGCTGCGCGTAGCGGAAACCGCCCACCACGCAGTCCGCCGTGCGCATCCGCTTCACCTTGTTCATCGCGCTGCGATCGCCCGAGCGGTAGGGGGCAGCAAGCTCCTTGGCCATGACGCCGTCGAGGCCTGTCGCGGAGAGGCCGCGCATCCATTCCTCGGCCACCTCCCGGTCCTGCGTCGCAGGCGACAGCTGGAGCCCGGCCGCGCCGCCGAGCTCGGCGCCCTCGCGGAACAGGGACTCGAGCCTCTGCCGTCGCTCGATCAGGGGCCGATCGATCAGGCTCTTTCCGCGCGCATCCACCAGCAGATCGAACACGAGCAGCGTGGCCGGCGTCTCCGCGGCGAGGCGGCGGATGCGACTCTCGGCGGGATGGATCCGCTGCAGCAGGTCGTCGAACGCGAGCGCGCCCTCGATGGCGATCACGATCTCGCCGTCCAGCACGAACCTCCCGGCGCGCACGCCGCGCAGCGCCTCCACCAGCTCGGGGAAGTAGCGCGCCAGCGGCTGCGCGCTCTTGGACTGCAGCAGCACGTCCCCGGCGTTGCGAAACGAGAGGCAGCGGAACCCGTCCCACTTGGGCTCGAAGAGCCACCCCGCGCCCGACGGCAGCTTCTCGACGCTCTTCGCCTCCATGGGCGGGAATGGCGGCCGTATCGGCAGGTCGATCGGCGGAAACGGCTCCCGCAGGACGTCGGACGGCACGGCACCGGCGGCTACCCCCTCTTTCCCGGCGGGACTCACGCCTCGGGGTCCTTGCGCTTGCGCACCGGCTTCAACGCGTCCACCAGCGGAGACAGATCGTACCGCTCCCCTTCCAGCAGGCCGGCCCACAGGTCCCCGATCTCACGCACGCGCGCCGGCACGTTGCCGATGTGGAAGTCGTCGATGGCGACGCCGGCGTCGACCTCCTGCCACGACACGGGTGCCGACACCGTCGCATCCGGCCGAGGCCGGATCGAGTACACCGATGCCAGCGTACGGCCCCAGGCGTTCTGGTTGTAGTCCACCAGCACGCGACCCCGCGGCCGCTTCGCGACACGGTACTCGGCTGTGATCACGTGCGGGTGGCGCACGGCCAGCTCGAAGGCAAGTGCCTTGGCCACGGTCCAGACCTCCTTCTGCAGAGGTGTCCGCCGGATCGGCACGTAGACGTGGAGCCCCTTGGAGCCGGAGGTCTTCACGAAGGTCGGCATGCGCAGCTCGGTCAGGGTCTCGCGCAGGATGCGCGCGACCTCGAGGACGCGCGGGAACGGCGCTCCCGGGCCCGGGTCCAGGTCGAAGTGCAGGAAGTCCGGCCGGTTCGTGTCGTCGCAGCGCGAGTACCAGGGGTTGAGGTCGATGCACCCCAGGTTCACGAGCCAGAGCAGCGAGGGAAGGTCGACGACGATGGGGAAGTCGATGACGTTGCCCGAGCGGTGCTCGATGGTACAGGTCCGGATCCACTCGGGCCGGGGGGAAGGCGCGCGCTTCATGAAGAAGAAATCGCCCGCCGCGCCGTGCGGGTAGCGCTTCATGACCATCGCGCGGCCCGTCAGATGCGGCACCAGGGCGCCGCCCACGTCCGCATAGTACTGGAGCAGGTCGGCCTTGGTCACTCCGAGGTCGGGCCAGAAGAGCTTCGCCAGGTTCGTGAGCCTGACCTCGCGCCCCTCCACGTTGACCGAGCACGCCTCACCGCCGCGCGGAATCCGCGGGGGAGCGGCCATCTCACGCGCGCGTGCCGTGCGCGAACGCGGCGGCTCTAGCGCACGTCCACCAGCTCCACCTCGAACACGAGAGTGGCGTCGGGCGGGATCGTACCTCCCGCGCCCGCGGAGCCGTAGCCCAGGTCGGGAGGAATCACGAGCCGGCGCTTGCCGCCGACCTTCATCCCCGCCACGCCCTCGTCCCAGCCCTTGATGACGCGCCCGCCGCCCACCGGGAACTCGAAGGGCTGCCCGCGGTCGAGCGAGCTGTCGAACTTCGTCCCGTCCACAAGCCAGCCGGTGTAGTGCACCACCGCCGTCTGACCGCGCTTCGCCTCCTTGCCCGCGCCCGGGGCGAGATCCTTGTATTTCAGGCCGGATGGGGCGGCGGTGAGCTCGGGATCGTTCACGTCTGCCTCCTTCGATGAGGATGATCCCGGTGACTCGGGCGCCCTGGGGTCCTGTTCGCCTGCGGCCTCGGTCGCCTCATCCATGACGGACGATTCCGCGGCTGCGTCGGCATCCGCGTCCTCCCCGCGCTCCGCGCGTGAGCACGAGGTCGCGCCGAGCAGCAGACCGGCGATCCAGAGGGCGAACAACTGCCTTCCTCGCATGAGCTTTCCTCCTGCGGAATGAGATGGGCGCCGCCACCCGATCGGCCGCGCTGCCCTCGCGTTTCGGCGTGCCGCAAGATAGCCGGGGGACGGACCCATCTCCAACGACCGTCGAGGCGGCGGCGATTCAGGGTTGCGACGGCCGGTCCGCCCACGTCTATTGATCCTTGCCACACCGGTTGACTGCAACCCACGAACACGGGGGAGACGATGGGCATTCTGGACAAGATACTGGGCCGTGAGGACAACCCACCCGACAGGGACAAGGAGCGAAAGAAGCCGAACTTCGGCGGCGTGAAGACCGGCGGCGGCTCCACGCTGGGCGAGCAGCAGCCGCACGTGAGCACGGGGGCGGGATCCACGATGGGTGAGCGGACATCCAGCCGACCTGCTCCGGCTCCGTCAGCCGCCGGTGCGCAGGCCGCGCCGGGGCCACAGGCGCAGGCGGCCTCGCCGCGGACGTACGAGGTCAAGTCCGGCGACAGCCTCTCGAAGATCGCCAAGCAGGTCTACGGAAATGGGAACGACTGGCCCCGGATCTTCGAGGCGAACCGCGACCAGATCAAGGATCCGGACCTCATCCACCCCGGCCAGAAGCTCGTCATCCCGTGATCGCCACCCGCATCGGAGGACGCATGAGAATGCATTATCGCAGCGCGCGCCTGCTCGCGTGCATCGTGCTCGCCGTCGCGCTGACCGGCTGCTCCCGCAAGGAGGGCCCGGAGGGGACGGGGGAGGATGCTGCTACTGCCACGCCGCCGGAGCCCACGATCACGGAGGTCGAGACGGGACGGCGCGTCACCAGCGCGCATCAAGTCGAGGAGCCCGTGACGTCCTTCGCGCCGACGGACACCATCTGGGCCTCGGTGGAGACCCGGGACACGCCGGCCGGAACTCGCATCCTGGCCCGCTGGGTGTACACCGAGGGCACCGATGAGCAGGTGATCGGGGAAGAGACGCTCACGACGGCGAACGCCGGCACCGGCTACACGAGCTTCTTCGTGGCCAATCCGGAGCCGTGGCCGGAGGGAGACTACGAGGTGCGGATCGGCATCGGCAGCGAGGTCAAGGAGACGAAGACGTTCAGCGTCAAGGGGTGAACTCGAGGCACTGGGTAGGCGGCCGGACGTCCTGCACGCCCGAAAGGCAGAAGCGGTAGGGCGTCCCGGCCTGCAGCGCCGCCGCCGGCACCGTCACCCGCGTGCTGTCCGGCGTCTCGCCGTACACGACGCCCGGAACGATGCAGAGCGGCGCGAACACCGTGTTCGTGCACTCGACGCGCCAGACGTCGCGCTCGGCGGCGACCGTGCGCACCGCGAGGGCCGTCGCGGGAGCCCCGCACCATGTGAAGCGGGGGGCGGTCCCGGCGGTCGCCGCCAGCTCGCGAAAGCGGCTCTCGTCGATCGTGCAGCGCCCGGCCAGTGGATCGTCGCCGCCGCCACAGGCGGCGAATGCCGTCGCGACGACGAGCAGGGTGAGGCAGGTGAAAGCCGTACGCGCCATGGAAGCTCCTAGGAAGACGTATTCTACGGATGGACAGCGGCGAAGTTCCGGCGGTCTCAGCCCGGACGCTCGATCACGCGCACGCCACCCTCACCTGCCACGACCACCCACGAGGCAAGGCCCAGGAACAACCCGGTCTCCACCACTCCCGGCAGCCCGCGCAGCTCCCGCTCGAGCCGGGGAGGGTCGTCGATCCCCCCAGCGAAACGGCAGTCCAGGATCAGGTGCCCCTCGTCGGTCACGACGTGGGCGCCGCCGCGATCCACCCGCAGATCCACGGACGCGGCTCCGAGTCTCTCCAGGGCGGCGACGTGCACGCGCCAGCCGAAGCGAACGACCTCGACCGGCAGGGCGAACCGGCTGCCGAGGCGAGGGGAGAGCTTGCCGTCGTCCACCACCACCACGTACCGCCCGCTCACCGAGGCGACGATCTTCTCGCGGAGCAGCGCGCCGCCGCCGCCCTTGATCAGATCCAGCTGCGGGTCCACCTCGTCGGCCCCGTCGATCGTGAGATCCAGCCGGCCGACCTCGTTCAGGTCCGCGAGGGGCACGCC
>JACCXV010000337.1 GCA_013696835.1 Gemmatimonadota bacterium
CTCGCCTCCGGGCTCGCGCGGGTCCCGCCAGCCGCGCGCGACCCGCTGCGCTCTACCACCTTCGGCTGCGGACAGCTGGTCGCGGGCCTTCTGGGGCTGGGCGCGGGGGAGCTGCTCGTGGGACTCGGCGGCAGCGGCACGTGCGACGGCGGCCTCGGCTTCGCGCGCGCGCTCGGCTACCGATTCCTGGCGGCGGATGGCTCCGGGATCGAGGTCCCCTCCCAGCTGCCCGGGCTCGCCCGCATCGCGGCGCCTGCCGTGCGTCCCTGGGACGGCATGCGCGTGCGCGCGCTCTGTGACGTGCGCAGTCCCCTGCTTGGGCCGTCGGGCTCCGCGCGCGTCTTCGGACCCCAGAAGCTCGCACCCGGAGCGCCGGACGCCGAGCTCGCCGTGACCACGCTCGAGCGCGCCCTGGAACGCATGGCCGAGCGCATGGCGGGAGACCTCGGCTGGCAGGGCGCGGACGCGCCCGGGAGCGGGGCGGCAGGGGGGCTCGGGGCGGGGCTCGCCGCCTTCGCCGATGCCACCCTCGAGAGCGGGGCGGGCCATTTCCTGGAGCTGGCGGGGATCCCGCGGCTGCTGGCTGCCGAGGGTACAGGCCGGATCGACGCCGTCCTCACCGGTGAAGGGAGCTACGACGCCCAGAGCGGGGAAGGGAAGGTGGCCGGGGAGCTGCGCGCCCTGTGCCATGCGCGCGGGGTGCCGCTGGCCGTCGTCGCAGGCAGCGCTCCCGGCGAGGAAGGAAGCCTGGTGTTCACGGGTGCCGCCCTGGGGCCTGCGGAGGCGCCGCTGGACGAGGAAGCCCTTGGCGCGCTGGCCCGCCACGCGGTGGACCGCCTCGTCGCGCGCGCCACGTCACGCCCCCCCGGTGACCTGCCGGTTGCCGGTGCCGAGCCGCCCCCTTAGCTTGCGTCCGATGTCGGCGAACCCGCGGTCCATCTCTCGAACCGAACACCTCTACGACCCTGCGGCGCAGGGATGGAGATCCGTATGCGCAGAGAGAGCATGCTGTTTCCGCTGGTGACGGCGGCGATCGTGCTCCTGGCGGCAGGGTGCCAGCAGAGTGCCGACGAGGCCGACGAAGGCGCACCCGTCGACACGGCCGGCGCCCCGATGGAAGAGGATGCGACGGAGCCCGCCGGGGATGGTGCGGCAGGTGACGACGCGGGGGGGGCCGACGAGATGGCTCTCGGGACCCAGGTGTACGAGGCGAACTGCGCGACATGTCATGGCTCGAACGGCGGCGGCGACGGGCCGGCTGGAGCAGGGCTGCAGCCTCCGCCGGCGAAGTTCGACGATGCGGAGTGGAAGTACGGCGGCGACCTGGCCTCCGTCACCAACACGATCAACAACGGGATTCCCGGCACCGCGATGATCGCTTGGAAGGGCACCCTCACCGACGCCGAGATCCAGGCCGTAGCCAAGCACGAGATCGCCTTCTCGCAGGGGGGCGCTACCGCGTCCGCTCGCTAGGCGGTACGTCCTCCCGGCCGTCCGGAGTTTCGAGAGCCTCCCGCACTGCAGCGCGGGAGGCTCTCCCTTTTGGGGGCTCGCATGGATCAGGCTGTCATCGTCTCGGCCCGCGCAGTCGGCAAGCGGTATCGCCGCGACGGAACAGCGTTCGACGCGCTTCAGGACGTGAGCTTCAGCATCGCCCCCGGGACCTTCGGAGTCCTCGTGGGCCGCAGCGGCAGCGGCAAGACGACGCTCCTGAACATCATCGGCGGCCTCGATCGTCCAACATCCGGCGCGCTCCACGCGGCCGGACGAGACCTGGCCGGGCTCTCCGACGGGGAGCTCTCGCGCTACCGCAACGAGAAGGTCGGTTTCGTGTTCCAGGCCTTCAACCTGGCCAACGAGGACAGCGCCCTCGAGAACGTTCTCACGCCCTACCTGTTCGCTCGCGGACGGCATCGGGACGCAGTCGAGAGGGGACGGGCGAGTCTCGCCTCCGTGGGGCTTTCCGACCTGGCCGATCAGAAGGCCGGCACGCTCTCGGCCGGGCAGCGCCAGCGGGTTGCAATCGCGCGCGCGATCGTCCGCGACCCGGTCCTGTTGCTCGCCGACGAGCCCACCGGCAACCTCGATGCCGAGACGGGGTCGGAGGTGATCGGACTCCTCAAGCACCTGAACCACGAGCAGCACATGACCGTCATCGTGGCCACGCACGACCCCGAGCTCACCGAGGCGGCGGGCTTCATCCTCACGCTTCGTGACGGCCGCGTCGCCGCCGACGAGGCGGAGCCATGAGGCCCGGAAAGGCGCTGGCCGTGGCCACACGCAGTCTGGCGCGGCGCCGGGGGCGCACGGCCATGCTGGTCTCGGGCGTCGTGGTCGGCGTCGCGTTCCTGGTCCTCCTGCTGGGCTTCGTCGAAGGAATGCGCAGGAACCTGGTCGAGAAGCTCGTGGGGACCCTCCCTGTCACGCACCTCGAGGTGTCGACACGCTCCTACGGGGTGGGGGCTCTCCAGTTCGACAATCCCTTCGCCGATCTCGACTCTGCCGCGGTCGCGCGGATCGCGGCCATGCCGGGGGTGGATCGTGTGCTACCCATGGCGGGTCTGCGCGTTGCCGCACAGCTGCGCGCCTCCTTCTTCGGCCGGGGCTTCGCCACCGACGCGGCGGTCTACGGCATCCTCCCCGATCAGCTGGGCGAGGACCTCCCGGCCGGCGGCGCGTTCTCCCGCCGCCTCTCCGGGCCGGTCCCGGCGGTCGTCTCGCGCAAGCTGATCGACATGTACAACACGGGGTTCGCCGAGAGCAACGGATTGCCGAAGCTCAACGAGCGCATCCTCGTGAACCAGGACGCCATGCTGACGATCGGCAGCTCGTCGCTGAGCCCCGCAGCCTTCGGCGCGCCCGTCGACCACGTTCCGCTGCAGATCGTCGGCGCATCGGACAACGTGCCTCTGGCCTGCATCAGCGTGCCCATCGAGTACGTGCGGGAGTGGAACGGCCGCTTGCGGGACGAGCAGGCCGCCGGCGCGTACCTGAGCGCGATCGTCGTGGCCGAGGACGCGCGCGCGGTCGAATCGGTGGCCCGTGACCTCGAGGCCGCGGGCCTCCAGGTCGACACCGGCCGGGAGAGCGCGGAGAAGATCGGCGCGATCGCGCGCTATCTCAGTCTGGCCTTCGGCCTCGTGGGAGTCGTGATCCTGTTCGTCTCGGGACTTGGAATCGCGAATGCGCTGGCACTCTCGGTGCTCGAGCGCAGCCGTGAGATCGGCGTCTTCCGGGCGGTGGGGGCGTCCCGCGGAAACGTCCGAACGGTCTTCCTGCTCGAGGCGCTCCTGCTGGGGATGGGCGGCTCGATCCTGGGGATCGGTACTGCGCTCGGCCTCCAGGAAGTCGCGGACCGGCTCATCCTCCGATCGCTTCCCGACTCGCCCCTGATCCCCGCCACCTTCTTCGTCACCACGTGGCAAATCATGGGGTTGGCGCTTATCATAGGCGTCGCCGTAAGCGTGCTCGCGGGTGTCTCGCCGGCTTTGCGGGCCGCTCGCCTTCAGCCGGCCGACGTCCTAAAGGGAGCCTGATGCGCCACGCACGAATCACGGGTGGAGGTCCATGGAACAGCCGAAACCGCGTCGGCGCAAGGCAGTGGTGGATGGGGTACGGCGGAAGCTGCAAGCCTATCGCAAGCCGACGGTTCGGATCGACGCCCTGCTTCGGCTCCACCCCGGGCTTGGGGAGCTCTTCGACAAGGATTTCCGCTCCCAGCTCCTGAGCCGCCGGCAGGTCGAGAAGTTCAGCTCGCAGAAGCGAACCCACGTCTGGGGGATCGTCCGCCGCGCGGCGATCTTCCATCGCTATTGCTACGCGGCGCCCCGCTACTATCTGCCCAGCACAGCCGACCACAGGCTGCTGGACCCCTTCGCGAGCACGATCCACCAGCCGAAGATCTTCATTCGTCTGCGAGAGAACGTGCGCGCGGCGCTGTCCGACGAGCGAATCATCCCCGGCGGGAACCTCCTCGCCGCTTTCCCACGCCGGAAGACGCCGTCGCTCGCCTACACCATCGGCTTCTTGAACTCGCCCGTGGTCAACTTCTTTCTGGACGCCTTCTTCGAGAAGGGCATCCCCCCGCTCGACCGGCTGGTGCAGTTCAAGGTGCCGCTGCTCAAGAAGGTCGAGGCCGACCACATCCTGGGCCACGTGCAGGACATCCTCACGCGGGTGCGGCGGGTGCGCGACCTCTCGCGCCAGGCCGAGGACGTCGAGGTGATCGCGAAGTCGGCAGGCGTGACGCTCGTGCCGCTGGAGGAGACGGAAGGCATCCTGCGCGAGATCAACGTACCTCGCAGCCTGGGGGAGATCGTCGAGATCAAGCGCCGGGGCCCGGTGGTGATCTTCCGCCGGGGGTCGACGATCGTCACCACCACCGAAGAGTCGGCGACGTATCTCGAGCTCTGGCTCGCCGACCGCTTCCATGAGATTCAGAACCTGAACAAGGCCGAGCTCGGGCAGCACATCCGCATGCCTGCGCTGACCGCGTATGTCGTGCGCGTCCTTCAGCACAGGGCGCGCCTCGACGAGAAGATCCTCAAGCTGACCACCGAGATCGACTCGCTGCAGGACGAGATCGACTCGCGGATCTACGACGTGTACCTCCTCAGCGCACGCGAGCGGGAATTTCTCGGCATGTTCTACGTCTAGCTTCACACCCGATGGCCGCGCGGGGAGTTCCTCCTTGAGACGGGGCAGGTGAGATGGGACGGGACCTGACGCTGGGGATCGAGGAGGAGTACCAGATCTGCGACGCCCGGTCCGGCGATCTGGCGCCGGGCATCGAGCGGCTGCTCGCGGCGGCGCCGCCGGGTCTGCGGCAGCGGCTCTCCTACGAGCTGCTGCACACCGTCCTGGAGTCGAATACCGCGGTAGCGGATACCGTCGAGGACGCGACCGCGAAGCTCGCCGATCTGCGCCGCCAGCTCTTCGCGCTCGCCGAGCCGCTGGAACTGGCTCTGGGTCTCTCGGGGACGCACCCCTTCGCGAACTGGCGCGCCCAGCGCTTCGTGGACACCCCGGACTACCAGTGGGTGGGCGACCAGCTGCGCTATCTCGCGCTGCGCAATCTCTCCTTCGGGCTGCACGTGCACGTTGGCGTCGACGACCCGGAGGCGCGCGTCTCCGTGACGAACCGCCTGCGGCGCTGGATGGCGCCGCTGCTCGCCCTCTCCGCGAGCTCCCCCTTCCTCGAGGGGGTCGTCACCGGCTTCCAGTCCATCCGGACGCAGGTCTTCGGCTCCTTCCCCAGGACGGGATTCCCGCCGGTCTTTCGCAGCCACGCCGACTACATGGCGGCGATCGCCGCGCTGGTCGCCGCCGGGAGCATCACGAAGCCCAGGCAGGTGTGGTGGAACGTACGGCCGCGCGAGACCTTCCGGACCGTGGAGGTGCGCGTGATGGACGTGCAGCTCTCGCTGCGGCGGGTGCGCGGATTCGCAGCCGTGGCGCAGGCGCTCGTGGCCGCACACCTGCGCGAGATCCGCGACGGCCTCGGCGAGCAGGACCTGCGGGAAGCCTTCCTCTCCGATGCGCTCTTCAAGGCCATGCGCTTCGGCCTCGAGGCCCGCATCCCGGATGCGGTGAACGGCTCCCCGCGCACGATGCGGGATGCCGTCGAGGAGATGCTGGAGTGGGCCCTGCCCGCGGCTTCCGAGCTGGGCACCGAGGCCGATCTGAGCATCCTCGAGGAGATCCTCGAGCGGGGCACGGAAGCCGACACGCAGCTCGAGCTCCTCCGCGAGGTCGACGACATCTCCCGCGTTCAGCTGCGCCTGCTGGAGCGCGCGCGGGAGGAGGTGGCTGCGCCCTCCGCGACCTGAGCGCCCCGACTACGCCCACGCTTACCGTACTCCTCCCGTGGCGGCGGGCTGTTTCCCCCCGCGGCCCGCCGTCTTCGAGCCACGGCTGGCAATCTCCGCCCGCCGTCGCGAATTGCTGCGACGGCGGGTCCCGCACGCCCGGCACCACCCCCTCCTGAGCCCCCAAGTCCTTGGGGGAGTCTCACCTGCGTCTGACCGAGTTCGCTACGCCCATGGTACGCCTTTTGCCTCAGGACCTTTGCCGCCGCTCCCCGGTGGCGGTGTGTCGCTTTCCACCCGGTCCCCGGTGCGCCTTTGCCCCGCCGCACGCTGGACGTCAAGTGGACGATCCTACTTCTCCGCTCCCTGGTCGCCGCGGCCTTCGCCGTCTTGTACTTCCTGCCCGGACGTGAGAGCGGGCTGGCCGCGATCTTCCTCTGCGGTTACGTCGCCTCGAACCTGCTGCTGAGCGTCCGCGACGCCGAGTTCTTCCAGCGCAGGCGGCTCGCCTACTTCCTCGTCGTCATCGACACGCTGCTCGTGGGAACCACGGTCTTCCTCCTCGAGGGGTGGTTCACCGAGTTCTACTACCTGTACTTCTTCACGATCTTCCTCTGCGCCCTGCTGCGCGACATGAAGAGCGGGGTCGCCGCCGCCGTGCTCGCCTACGCCGTCTACCTGCTCGTCCTGCAGGACCAGATCGGCCCCGGTCAGATCCAGCTGCAGGAAGCCCTCGTCAAGGGCTGCTTCCTGCTCGCCACCGCCGGCCTCACCACCTATCTGACGCAGGAGGTTCAGCGCACGGAGCGCGACAACCTGACGCTGAGCTCCGTGATGGAGGTCTCGCAGCAGATGTCCTCGACGCTCGAGCCCGAGGACCTCTTCCGGCTGCTGCTGGCGAAGGTCAGCGAGATCATCCCCGTGCAGCGGCTGTCCCTGATCCGTGTCGCCCCCGAGGACCCGCGGGAAGGGACCGTCATCGCCACCCTGGAGAACCCCCGCCAGCGTCCCTTCCAGGTCGACCTCGGCAAGTACCCGGAGATCATGGAGGCCATCCGCGCCAAGCGGCGGGTGGTGGTGTCCGACGTCGAGAAGGACCCGCTCATGGGCGAGGTGAAGGAGACCCTCGCCGCTTCGCGGCCGGCCTCGATCCTCGTGTTCCCGATCGTCCAGCGCGACCAGGCGATCGGGACCCTCTTCCTCAAGACGGAGCGCCCCCGCTCGCGGTTCCAGCCCTGGGAGCTCGACTTCTGCCAGGTGATCGCCAACGCCGCCGGCCAGGCGATCTTCGCCGCCCGTGCGCTGCAGCAGGAGAAGCGCCGCACTTCGGAGCTGGAGCTCGTCAACGCCTTCGACGCGTTCCTGGTTCCGACGCTGGGCATGGCCGAGCTGCAGGAGGGGGCGGTGAGCTTCTTCCGCCGCAGCTTCGACATGGACTTCGTCGGGCTCGCCCTCAAGCGCGACGTCCCGAACTTCTACGTGCTGCGGGCGCACGCCATCGCCCCCGACCTCGCCGACTCCGAGGACGCGCTTCAGGGGGCGATGCACCTCTCGGACAGCCTGCTCGCGACCGGCAAGCCCCTCACGATCCGGAAGGGACAGATGCAGGGGGACTACGTCGCCCTGCTCGATGAGCTGCGCGAAGAGGTCTTCCTGCCGTTGCTGGCGGGCTCGCGCCTGATGGGCTGCCTGGTCCTGGCCAGCCGCACGGCCGGGAAATCCGAGGACGCCCTGCTGCTGCTCCAGATGCTCGCCAACCACCTGGCGCTCGCGCTCGACAAGTCGCTGCTCCACGCGCAGGTCGAGGAGCTGAACCGTCAGCTCTCCGACCGCGTGACGGAGCAGGACCGCTATCTGGGGTCGCTGGTCTCGCTGTCGGCCGACGCCATCATCGGCCTGAACCGGCAGGGCCGGATCGAGTCCTGGAACCGCGGCGCGGAGCGGATCTTCGGCTACGATTCGGAGGCGATCCTCGGCGAGTCCGCCCACCGGCTGTTCCCCCACGCGACGAACGGAGATGGTCCGGACGCGCTCATCCGCCAGGCCATCGAGAAGCGCGACATCCAGAACCTCGAGGTGAGGACGGTCGACGCGCAGGGCCGCGAGAAGGTGGTGGACCTGACGCTGTCGGCGATCGAAAGCGCGTGGGGCTCGACGAAGGGGATCTCGCTCATCGCACGCGACGTCACGCAGCGCCGCAAGCTCGAGCAACGGGTCGCGCAGGCCGAGCGCATGGCCGCCATCGGCGAGGTCGCCGCCGGTGTGGCGCACGAGATCCGGAATCCGCTCTTCGCGATCTCCTCGATCGCGCAGATCCTCGGGATGGAGTGCGGGACCTCGGGAGAGCTCGTGGAGCTGACGCAGGCGATGGGGTCCGAGATCCAGCGCCTCAATCGAATCGTGGAGGACCTGCTCACCTTCGGCCGCCGCCGCGATCTCGAGATGCGGACCGAGCTGCCGGGCCGGGTCGTGGACGATCTGCTCGCGATGAACGCCGCCGTGTTCCAGGAGCGGGGCCTCAGGCTGCAGCGCGTGGACGCCGAGCCGGGGTTCGCATTCCGCTTCGACCCCGAGCAAATGCGGCAGGTGTTCCTGAACCTCGTGCTGAACGCCGCGCAGGCTTCCGAGCGCGAGGGCGTGGTGCGCGTCGAGTCCGCGGTCGAGCGGGGCGGCGAGCCGCACTGGTGGCTGAGCGTGACCAACGGCGGCCCCGGAATCCCGCGGGAGGTTCGCGAGCGGGTGTTCGAGCTCTTCTTCACCACCAAGGAGAAGGGGAGCGGCATCGGCCTTGCCCTCTCCAAGAAGATCGTGGAGGCGCACGAAGGGACGCTCGCGTTCACCAGCGAGCCGGGCGAAACGGTGTTTACGGTCCGACTGCCCCTGGAGGAGTCATGAAGCCCACGGTCCTGATCGTCGACGACGAGGTCGCCATCCGCCGGAGCCTCGCCCACTTCTTCCTGCGGAAGGACTTCCACGTGCTGGAGGCCGGCACGCCCGACGACGCGTTCCGGCACGTGCAGGCGTCGGCCCCGGACGTGGTGCTGCTCGACCTGCGCCTGCCAGGCATGGACGGGCTCGCGCTGCTCGAGGAGCTGAAGCGCAGCGACGACTCCCTGGCCGTCATCATCATGACGGGACACGGCGACATCAACACGGCCGTAGAGGCGATGAAGCGGGGCGCCGAGAACTTCCTGCCCAAGCCTGTCGACCTGAATCAGCTCTTCGTCACCGCGGAGAAGGCGCTCGAGAAGGTGAAGCTCCACCGCAAGGCGCGCTTCTATCAGCAGAAGGCCGCGTCCGACGAAGTCCGCACGCTGGGCATTTCGGAGGCCATGAAGCGCATCGAGGAGACGCTGCGCCTGGTCGCTCGGAACGCCGACACGACCGTGCTCCTGATGGGCGAGAGCGGCACCGGCAAGGGGTTCGCCGCCGAGTGGATCCATCAGCACAGCTCGCGCTCCGACCAGCCGTTCGTGGAGGTGAACGCCGCCGGGCTCTCGGCCACATTCCTCGAATCGGAGCTCTTCGGGCACGAGAAGGGGGCCTTCACGGACGCGCGGCAGATGAAGCGCGGGTTGCTCGAAGTGGCCGATGGCGGGACGGCCTTCCTCGACGAGATCGGCGACCTCGATCCGGCGCTCCAGCCCAAGCTCCTCAAGGTGCTCGAGTCGAAGTCCTTCCGCCGTCTGGGGGGGACCGAGATGATCCGCGTGGACGTGCGCCTCATCGTGGCCACGAACGTGGACCTCGCGCGGAAGATGCAGGAGGGCAAGTTCCGCCAGGACCTCTACTACCGCCTCAAGGTGATGCCGGTCACGATCCCGCCGCTGCGGCAGAGGCCGGAGGACGTGGACGAGCTCGCGCGCAGCTTCCTGCAGGACTACTCGCAACGCCTCAAGGGCGAGGCGCTGGCGTTCACGCCCGAGTCGCTGAGGCTGCTGCGCGACTACGAGTGGCCGGGCAACGTCCGGGAGCTGCGGAACGTCGTGGAACGCGCCGTCATCCTGTGCGAGGGAGGCCCGGTAGGTCCCGTCCACCTGCCCCACGAGATCACGCGCGGGCGTGGGCTGGATCCGGCGGCGGAGGCGAGCTTCTTCACCGGCGACCCGCAGCCGCTCGAGGAAGTCGAGAAGCGCTACATCGGCCGCGTGCTCGATTACTGCGAGGGCAATCGCAGCCAGGCGGCGCAGCTGCTGGCGATCGCGCGCTCGACGCTCATCAACAAGATCAAGAAGTACGAGCTGAATGGGGCGGTGGACGGCGCCTCGGCTGGCCGCGACGAGTCCTACGAGGAAGGCACCGACGCCGCGCAGGACGACGCGCACCACGAGCTCGACGCGGTCCGCACTCGCTGACGCCACGCCCTGAAATCCCGCCAGCCGGATCCGCCGGGCTGGCCGGGATCGCGACAGCCGAGCACCCGCACGCTGCCCACAGTCCTGAGCCCCAGCTTCATCCCGTCAGGCAAGCCGTTGTCCGCGTGAAGGTTCGCGGCAGGCTCGCGCGCTGCCCTCGTGGGCGCCGCCGCCCGGCACCGACATTGCTAGACCCGGCCTCGAATGGCCAACCTCGCGCCGGATCGTCCGACCGCCGGGCCAGGGCCACAGGCTCGGGGACCGCATGCAGCAGCAGCAGCAGAAGCAGAAGAAGAAGATCCTGCTCGTGGACGACGAGGAGAACGTCCGGCTGAGCCTCGGCTTCTGGCTGCGCCGCAACGACTTCCAGGTGACACTCTGCGGTGGGCTCGAGGACGCCCTGGCGGCTCTGCGGCGAGAGGCCTTCGACTACGTGATCAGCGATTTCCGTCTGACCCCGCGCGGGGAGGAGGGTGTGCGGCTGCTCGAGGAAGCGCGGACCGCGCATCCGCGTTCGAGGTGCATCCTGGTCACAGCCACTCCTCCCGACGAGCTGCCGGCGGCGGTGCGCTGCGGAGGGCTCTTCAGCCTCTATCAGAAGCCGATCGACGTCTTCGAGCTGCTGCGGCTCCTCGGCGCGCCGCTGACTCCTGCCGGCTGAGCGTCTCGGGGGTCGCTTGTCGAAGGCATTGTCGGGCAGCATCTTGGTGCCCCTCATGACCCCCTTTGCAGACAGGGTTGCGACGCGCCAGGCCCGCATCTGCGTCGTCGGCCTGGGTTATGTGGGCCTGCCGCTGGCGGTGGAGTTCGCCGATGCGGGGTTCTCCGTGGTTGGGATCGACGTCGACCAGGGCAAGGTTGCGGAGCTGCGGGAGGGGCGCTCGTACGTGCCCGACGTTCCCGTTGAGAGGATCCGCGCGCTGATCTCGCCCGAACCCGCGGCGGGGCGGCTCTTCGGCACGTGCGCGTTCGACGCGCTGGGGGAGGCCGACGCCGTCTCGATCTGCGTGCCGACGCCCCTGAACAAGGAGAAGTCCCCCGACGTCAGCTACATCCTCGCGGCGGCCGGCGAGGTGGCATCGAGGCTGCATCGCGGTCAGGTGGTGGTGCTCGAATCGACGACGTACCCTGGCACGACGCGTGAGCTGCTGCTGCCGCTCTTCGAGCGCACGGGGCTGCGCGTTGGCGAGGACTTCCACCTGGCGTTCAGCCCGGAGCGCGTGGACCCGGGAAATGCGAGCTACGGCATCCGCAACACCCCCAAGGTGCTGGGCGGCGTCACCGCGGGGTGTCTCGAGGCCGCCAGCGCGCTCTACGCCACGGTCATCGAGCGGCTCGTCCCCGTGTCTTCGACCGGCACCGCGGAGATGGTCAAGCTGCTCGAGAACACCTTCCGGGCGGTGAACATCGGGCTCGTCAACGAAGTGGCCATCATGTGCGACCGGCTCGGGCTCGACGTGTGGGAGGTCATCGATGCGGCCTCCACGAAGCCCTATGGCTTCATGACCTTCTACCCCGGCCCCGGGCTGGGGGGACACTGCATCCCCGTGGACCCGCACTATCTGTCCTGGAAGCTGAAGCTGCTGAACTACAACGCTCGCTTCATCGAGCTCGCTGGAGAGGTGAACGCCAGCATGCCGGAGTACGTGGTGGAGAAGATCACACTGGCGCTGAACGAAGACCGGAAGCCCGTGCGCGGCTCGCGCGTTCTGCTGCTCGGCGTGGCCTACAAGCGCGACGTGAACGACGTGCGCGAATCGCCGGCCCTCGACGTCTACAAGCTGCTGGCTGACCGTGGAGCCGAGCTCGCCTATCACGACCCTTGGGTGCCCGAGCTGCGCGTTGAGGGGATCGAGGCCGACTCGGTCCCGTTCGCCGCCGAGGAGCTCGGCGCCTTCGACTGCGTGGTGATCGTAACCGACCACGGTGTGGTAGACTACGCGGCGGTCGCAGCCCACGCGCGGCTCGTCGTGGACTGCCGCAACGCTACGCGCGGCCTCGCCGGCGGCGCGCGCATCGTGCGCCTCTGAGCGACTGGCCGTTCCGCAGGTCCCCTGCTACCTTCACGCCCGTGAGGCGCCCGTGAAGCTCTCGGTGGTCATCCCCGTCTACAACGAGCGCCGCACCATCGAGGAGATCCTGCGGCGGGTCCAGAGCGTCGACCTCGAGAAGGAGATCGTCCTCGTCGACGACGCCTCGTCGGACGGCACGCGCGAGTTCCTGATGGAGCTGGCGGCCGAGGCGCAGGAACGGCCCACCGCCCCCATCCTCCAGGGCTGCTACGACCTTCCCACCCAGAATCTGAAGCTCTGCTTCATGCCGGAGAACGGCGGGAAGGGCGCGGCCATTCGGCACGGATTTAAGCAGGCCACGGGCGACGTGGTCGTCGTCCAGGACGCGGACCTGGAATACGATCCCGCCGAGTACGTGCAGCTGCTCGCCCCGATCGAGCAGGGCAAGGCGGACGTGGTCTTCGGATCGCGCTTCCTGAGCGGGCCGCACCGCGTGCTGTTCTTCTGGCACTACGTGGGCAACAAGCTCCTCACGCTGCTCTCCAACATGACGACCAACCTGAACCTCACGGACATGGAGACGTGCTACAAGATGTTCCGCCGGGAGGTGCTGCAGGCCGTCACGCTGGAGGAGGACCGGTTCGGGTTCGAGCCGGAGGTCACGGCCAAGATCGCCCGCGGCGGGTTCCGGGTGTACGAGATCCCGATCTCGTACAACGGGCGCACCTACGCCGAGGGCAAGAAGATCAACTGGAAGGACGGGTTCCGGGCCCTGTGGTGCATCTTCAAGTACGGCATGCTGCGGCGATGAGCCGGCCGCGCTTGCGGAAGGGTGCCGCTCCGGCCGGGCGCACGACACGGGTGCGGACGCTGGCGGGGGTCGCGTGGGCGCTGCTCGCCGCGGCGGGGTGCGATCAGTTCGAGGACCCGGACATCGCGCAGATTCAGTCGCTGGAACCCGACTCCGGAGCGATCGGCAGCGTCGTGGTCATCGAGGCGCAGAACCTGCTCGATGACACGGTCGTGATCTTCGAGGACGAGAAGAGGAGCCCGGTCAACGTGCTCTTCCAGAATCCGGAGCGCGTGGTCACGATCGTCCCCCAGGGCGCGGCGACCGGCGACGTCAGGCTCGAGACGGGGGGCGAGCGCAGCAGCTCGCGTTTCCCCTTCACGGTGATTCCCGCTCCGCCCACCACCCCCGCGTTCTTCGAGGACGACACCGGCTCCGCCGTCAGCGCGTTCCTGGGTGGCTGCGCTGCGCTGCCGTCCGACGACGGCTACGTGGAGGTCCCGCTCCCGTTCGCGTTCCCCTTCTACGGCCGCACGCACGAGCTCGCCTTCGTCTCCACCAACGGCGTGATCACCTTCGCCGACCCCCGCCCCTGCGACAACCGCGGCGGCACGGCCGACTTCGCGACGGCCGACAAGATCGCTCTTGTGGGCTTCGACCTGGATCCGGGCGTCGGCGGCGAGATCCGCGTGAACGCGGCTGGCCCGGACCGGGTGATCGTCACGTGGGACGACGTCGCGCTCTGCAACCTCCCCGAGACGGGCAACACCTTCCAGGCCGTGCTCTTCGCCGACGGCCGCATCCGCATGAACTTCGGCTATCTCTCCACGCGCGGCATCGGCGTGAGCGGCTGCGAGCCGGACGTGTTCAACACCATCGTGACGGGAAGCGTCACCGGCATCACCCCGCTGGCCCCGGCGTCCCTGACGCAGGTCACCTACTCGACGCAGGCCCCGCTGACCGTTGCGCCGAGGGAGGCGGTCGTGAACCGCTTCTTCGTGGATCGCTTCTTCGACCTTCAAAACCGCTCCCTACTCTTCACTCCCCTCGAGGAAGGGGGCGTGTTCAGCGGCTACAGGGTGGAGCTGCTGCCCGAAGGCTGACTCCTCCCGGAGCTCCACAGCCTGCGGTCGGGGCAGGTCCCGCCGCCTTCGCGCTCTCGTTTTGAAAAGGCCGAATCGGGAGGGTAGATTCGGTTCCAGCGTCGGGCCTCGGGGGGCCGGCATTACATATTTCCATGTCCGCAGCGAGGTTCGGAATGCGCGAACGAGGAGGCCCTGCGGCACCCGGGGGTGGCACCGGCGCGCCGCCGCCTGGAGAGCCGATCGCCACCGCCACCGACGAGCTCCCCTCGGCGGAGCCCGTGTCCGAGGAGCCGGCGGCGGGGCAGGAGGCGCTGCTGCGGGACCAGCTGCTGCGGCTCCGCGCCGACTTCGAAAACCAGCGCCGGCGTGAGCTGCGTGAACGGACGGAGGCTCGCAGCCGGGCGAAGGCCGAGCTGATCGAGCGGCTGCTGGGCGCGCTAGACGACCTCAGCCGTGTTGCGCACCCCGCGGTGACGGCGGAGGCGAGCGATCCACGAGTCGCGAGCATTCTCGAAGGGGTGCAGCTCGTCGAGCGCAAGCTGCTGCAGGAGCTGGAGCGCGAAGGGCTGGAGCGCCTGGCATCCGAGGGCGAGGCCTTCGATCCCGCCCTGCACGAGGCGATCCTCACGCAGCCCGCCCCCGAGGTCGCGCTGGAAGGCCGGGTGGCGCAGGTCGTGCAGCCCGGCTATCGCCTCGGCGAGCGGCTTCTGAGGCCTGCCAGGGTCGTCGTCTGGGCCGCCGCCCCCTGAGTCATGCCCGCGCACACCTCCCGCACGGACTACTACGAGGTACTGGGGATCTCCGACAAGGCGGATGCCGAGGAGATCAAGAAGGCGTATCGCAAGCTGGCCAAGAAGCATCACCCCGACGCGAACGGCGGCTCAAAGGCGGCGCAGGAGAGGTTCAAGGCCATCTCGGAGGCGTACGCGGTCCTCGGCAACGAGGACAAGCGCAAGCAGTACGACGAGATGCGCAGGCTCGGAGCCTTCGGCGGGTTCGCTGGCTTCGACCCGCGGCGCGGTGGTGCGGCGGGAGGCGGTCCGGGTGGGGCGGGGGGAGGTGGCGCTGGCGGCCAGGGGTTCGATTTCGACGTGAACGACCTGCAGGGCTTCGGCGGACTCGGCGACATCCTGGGACAGATGTTCGGCGGTGGGCGGCAGTCCCGGCGCAGGCGCGGGTACTACGGGCCGGCGCGTGGCGAGGATCGGGTCCTGCGCGTGTCGGTGCCGTTTCGCGCGGCCGCCCTCGGCGATCGGACGCGGGTGCGTGTGGAGATCGACGGGGAGTGTCCCCGATGCAAGGGGTCCGGGGCCGAGCCAGGGACGAGCGTCGAGCAGTGCCCGCAGTGTGGCGGCCTCGGGACGCTCTCGTTCAATCAGGGCGGCTTCGCCGTGAACCGCCCCTGTCCGCGTTGCCGCGGCCGCGGGGAGATCATCGCCTCCCCGTGCAGCCGCTGCGGGGGTGAAGGTCAGGTCGAGACGACACGCACGCTCGCCGTGCGCATCCCCCCCGGTACCGAGGATGGCGCGCGCATCCGCCTGCGCGGCCAGGGCAATCGCAGCGGCGACGGCGGCGCGCCCGGGGATCTCGTCCTGGAGATAGCGGTCGAGCCGGATCGCTTCTTCTCGCGCCGAGGGCTGGACCTCGTCTGCGAGGTTCCCATCAACCTGGCGCAGGCGCTGCTCGGGACCCGCATCCGGGTACGCACGCTGCGGGGGGAGAAAGTGGAGGTTCGCGTCCCCGAGGGGACGGAGTCTGGCAGCGAGCTGGGGATCCAGGGCCAGGGCATCGAGGGCGGGGGCAAGCGGGGGGACCAGGTCGTCCGCGTCCGGGTGGTGATGCCCGAGAGGCTGACTGCCGAGGAGCGCAAGATGGTCGAGGATCTCGCCGCCGCGAAGGGCATGCGGTACTGAGCGTGGGCGAGCTCCGGGCGCACCGCGCTCTCGCCCGGCTCGCGGGAGCGCTCCTCGTCGCGGCCTTGCCGGGGCTCGGCTGTGGCGGGGACCGCGAGCCGGTCGATGCCGCGCCCGAGCGCCGGACGGCGTCCGGGGTGCGTCTCGGCGGCACGTTCCGCTGGGTCGAGGTCGAGGACATGCGCAGCCTCGACCCCACGCGCGCGGCCGGCGACATCGTCTCCTATCACATCGCCATGAACGTCTATGACGGGCTGGTCGAGTTCGACCAGGACCTGCGGCTCCGCCCCGCCCTGGCCCAGCGCTGGGATCTCGCCCCTGACGGTCTCGCCTACACCTTCCACCTGCGTCCCGGCGTTCGCTTCCATGACGACCCCGCCTTCCCGGGCGGGCAGGGCCGGGTGGTCACGGCGGAGGACGTGCGCTACTCGCTCCTCCGGGTGGCAGACCGCAGCAACAACTCCATGGGCTGGTGGTCGCTGCAGGGCCTGATCCAGGGGCTCGACGAGTACCGCGAGAAGGGGAGTGGGGAGG
>JACCXV010000347.1 GCA_013696835.1 Gemmatimonadota bacterium
GCGCATGGACGATCCGCCCGCCAGACTGGCGCTCGTCAGGGTGGAGTACACGGGCGACGTTGGCGAGCGCTACCTGGTGCCGTTGCGGTTCTTCGCCGACGCACAGGGCACGCTTCCCGGCTCCGCAGACGGAGGGGCCGTGCTGGTGCGCCTGCGCGGCACCGGCAGCGGGGGCACCACGCTGGAAGGGGCGCTCTGCGAGGCGCTCATGGACGAGAGCGTGCGCGCGGCCCTGCTGGAGACGGTCGCGCGGCGCAGGGAGATCCGGGGCATGGCCGGCGAGCTCTCGGCCTCGGGCTCGCGGGCGGTGCGGCTGGCGGCCATGGAAGGAGCGCTGCCCCTTCCGAGCCGCGTCTCCCACAGCGCGGACGCCCACAGCGTGATCGTCTACGGGGACCGGCTGATGCTCAAGCTCTACCGCCGCATCGGCGAAGGAACCGCCACCGAGCTCGAGATCGGCCGCTTCCTCACGGAGCGGGCAGGGTTCCCGCACACGCCGCCCGTTCTCGGATGGCTGGAGTACCGGGCGGGCCAGGGCGAGTCCGCCACCCTGGCCGTGCTGCACCCGTTCATCCCCAACGAGGGGACCGCCTGGGAGCACGCGCTGGACGAGGTTCAGAGCTTCTTCGAGCGTGCTCTGACGCGCACCGGCGACCTGCCGCAGGTCGAGCGGGCTGGTGCAGGGCTTCTCGATCTCGCCGACGAGCCTCTGCCGGTGGTCGCGGAGGAGACTATCGGCGCCTACCTCGAGAGCGCGCGCAGCCTCGGCTCCCGCACCGCGGAGCTGCACCGCGCACTGGCGTCCGCCCCCGACGATCCAGCCTTCGAGCCCGAGCCCTTCACGACGTTCTATCAGCGTTCACTCTATCAGGCGGTGCGCAGCCTCCACGGACGCGTCACCGGTCTGCTTCGAGGGGAGGGGCTCCGGGCCGGCTCGGCGCAGGAGGGCGAGCAGTTCCTCGCGCGGGAGGAGGACGTCCTCGACCTGGTCCGACCTCTGCTGGCCCGCCGGCTCGAGGGGCGGCGGACGCGCTGCCACGGCGATTACCGGCTCACCCGCGTGCTGCGGGCCGGCGCCGAGTTCACGATCACCGGCTTCGGCGGCGATCCTGGCGTGCCGCTCGCGGAGAGCCGCGTCAGGCGCTCCCCGCTGACGGACGTGGCGGGGATGCTCGCCTCCTTCCGGGAGGCGGCGTGGTACGGCCTGCGGGGCGCGGGGCCCGGCGCCATCCGGCCCGACGACGTGGCCAGGCTCGAGCCCTGGGCGGAGTTCTGGCTGCGCTGGGTGTCCGCGTCGTTCCTGCGCTCGTACCTCGAGCGCATGGAAGGCTCCCAGCTGCTGCCACCGCGAGGTCCCGACCTGGATCTGCTGCTGCGCACGCTCCTGCTGGAGCGCGGCCTGGAGTCCCTCGCGCGGGCGCTCGCCAGGGACGGCTCCAGGCGGCAGGAAGAAGAACGGGGAGTCGGAGTCGGAGTCGGAGGCGGAGGCGACGGTGCGGCGGCAGCCGTCGCGCTGCGCGGCGTGCTTGATCTGCTGCCCATGCAAGCCTGATGCGCGTCTGGCCCGGCAGTCCGCACCCGCTGGGGGCGACCTGGGACGGCGAGGGCGTGAACTTCGCGCTCTTCTCGGAGAACGCGACCGGCGTGGACCTGTGTCTCTTCAACCGTGCGGAGGACGCGGCTGAAGCCGAGCGCATCCCGCTGCGCGAGCGCACGAACATGGTCTGGCACTGCTACCTCCGCGAGGTCCGTCCGGGCCAGCTCTACGGCTTCCGGGTCCACGGTCCCTACGCGCCGCAGCTCGGCCACCGCTTCAACTCCGCGAAGCTCCTGCTGGACCCCTACGCGCGTGCCATCACCGGTGGGGTGCGCTGGGACGACGCCCTGTTCGGCTATACCGTGGGCGCCGGGGCCGAGGACGTGGTCCCCGACGCGCGGGAGAGCGCCGGCTTCATGCCGAAGTGCGTCGTGATCGACGCCGCGTTCACGTGGGGTGACGACCGTCCGCCGCACGTGCCGTGGAACCGGACCCTCGTCTACGAGTGCCACGTGAAGGGTCTCACGTGGCGGCATCCCGACGTTCCGGAGCGGCTGCGCGGCACCTACCTGGGGCTCGCGTCCGAGCCGATCCTCGAGCACCTGCGGGGTCTGGGCGTGACCGCGGTGGAGCTGCTGCCCGTGCACCACTCCCTCACCGAACGCGAGCTAGCCGCGCGGGGGCTCACGAACTACTGGGGCTACAACACGATCGGCTTCTTCGCACCCGACGCGCGCTTCGCCACCGGTGCGGCCGGACGCCAGGTCCACGAGTTCAAGTCGATGGTCAAGACGTTCCACCGCGCCGGCATCGAGGTCATCCTCGACGTGGTCTACAACCACACCGGGGAGGGGAGTCATCTGGGCCCCACCCTGCTGCTGCGCGGCATCGACAATCTCGCGTACTACCGTCTCGTTCCCGGCGACCTGCGCCGCTACCTGGACTTCACGGGGTGCGGCAACAGCCTGAACATGCTGCACCCGCGCACGATCCAGCTCATCATGGACAGCCTGCGCTACTGGGTGCAGGAGATGCACGTGGACGGCTTTCGCTTCGACCTCGCCCCCGCACTCGCCCGCGAGCTGTTCGAGGTCGACCGGCTGGGGCGGTTCTTCGCCATCATCCAGCAGGACCCCGTGCTCGCCCGCGTCAAGCTGATCGCGGAGCCCTGGGACCTTGGGCCAGGCGGCTACCAGGTCGGCAACTTCCCGAATGGCTGGGTCGAGTGGAACGGCCGCTACCGCGACACCGTGCGGCGCTTCTGGCGCGGCGAAGGCGGCCTGGTGAGCGAGCTCGCCTTCCGCCTCTCGGGCAGCAGCGACCTCTACGAGACGCGTGCTCGCAGCCCGTATGCCAGCATCAACTTCGTGACCTGCCACGACGGCTTCACCCTGCACGATCTCGTGAGCTACGAGCGAAAGCACAACGAGACGAACGGCGAGGGGAACCTGGACGGCACCGACGACAACCTGAGCCGCAACTGGGGAGTGGAGGGGGAGACGCAGGACGTGGCGCTCGTGCGGCTGCGCGAGCGCATGAAGCGGAACTTGCTCGCCACGCTAGCCT
>JACCXV010000360.1 GCA_013696835.1 Gemmatimonadota bacterium
ACGGGCTTCCTTTCGGCCCACCCGGCGAGCTCGCCTCGCCGTCTCTGGAGCCCACGACCGGGATCGAACCGGTGACCTCTTCCTTACCAAGGAAGTGCTCTACCGACTGAGCTACGTGGGCCGTGCCACGATACTGGAGCGGGAGACGGGTCTCGAACCCGCAACCCTCAGCTTGGAAGGCTGATGCTCTAGCCAATTGAGCTACTCCCGCGCATTGCTGTGAACTGGTGGAGGGGGGAGGATTCGAACCTCCGAAGGCTGAGCCAGCAGATTTACAGTCTGCCCCCTTTGGCCACTCGGGTACCCCTCCGGAGCGCGGGAACGGCAGAACCGCCCGCGGCGACCCCCGTCCGGGGCCGCGCCGGGCGTCGCCGGCGGCTGCCTTCCCCGGACGCGCCGGGGGAGGGATAAAGGTGTGAGGGCTGGTATGCGTTCACGGCGATCGTCGCCTGGAGAACGTCCGCCGCCTGCGGGAGGGGTGCCCGTGTTCCGATGGCCGTCGAGGCTGAAGCCGACGAGAGGACTTGAACCTCCAACCGGCTGATTACAAATCAGCTGCTCTACCGTTGAGCTACGTCGGCGGCCACCGGGCCCGGTCGGGCTTTACCCGGCGGACGGTGAACGAAACTCCCCCTACCCGCGAAAGAGGCAAAGACCGCGCAATTTAGCGATGGACGCGGCGCTGTCAAGTCGCGCCGAGATTCTTGACGCGCGGCCCCTCGGGGGTGTCCTCCACGGCGTAGCCTCGTTCCTGGATCGTCTTGCGAAGTTCGTCCGAGCGGGCGTAGTCGCGTTGGGCCCGGGCCTCCTCGCGCTCGCGAAGCAGGGCCGCGATCCCCTGTGGCACCTCTGCGGGCGAGCAGCGGAGCACGCCCAGCACCCGGTCCCACTCTCGCAGACGCACGAGCCAGGTCGCCGCGGCTGCGGTGGGGACGCCCGCGTCGAGCCGCGAGTGCACCTCGCGCAGGAAGCCGAACACGACGGCCAGCGCGCGCGGCGTGTTCAGGTCGTCGTCCAGCGCCTCGCGGAAGGATGCCTCCGCGCGCTGCGACAGCCCCGCCTCCGCGGCGACGTCCGCTTCGCCCGCTCTCTCCACCTCCTCCGCACCCGCGGCCGCGCGCAGACGCCCGTGCAGGTCTGCCAGGCGCCCCACCGCCGCCGAGGCCTGCGCCAGCGCGTCCGTCGTGAATTGCATGGGGCTGCGGTAATGAGCGGCGATCAGCAGATAGCGCACGGCCAGCGGGTCCGCTCCCTGTTCCAGCAGATCCCGCAGCGCCAGCACGTTTCCCACCGACTTCGCCATCTTCCGGTCGCCGACGACCAGGTGCTGGGCGTGCAGCCAGTAGCGGGCGAAGGGCCTCCCAGTCGCCGACTCGCTCTGGGCGATCTCGTTCTCGTGATGCGGAAAGACGTTGTCGACGCCGCCCGTGTGGATGTCGAAGCTCTCCCCGAGCAGCTCCATGGCCATGGCCGAGCACTCGAGGTGCCATCCCGGCCGGCCGGGCCCAAGCTCACCGTCCCACCACGCCTCCCCCTCCCGATGCGCCTTCCAGATCACGAAGTCCTTGGGGTCCTCCTTCTCGTACTCGTCGGAGTCCACGCGCGCCCCGTCACGCGCGCCGCCGAGATCGATGCCGGACAGCTTCCCGTAGCCGGGGAAGGAGGCGATGCGGAAGTACAGCGATCCGTCGCGCTCGTACGTGACGCCGCGGTCCCGCAGCCGCATCGCCAGCCGCACCATCTCGGGGACGTATTCGGTTGCCCTGGGGTAGTGCTCGGCGGGCTCGATGCCGAGCGCCGCCGCGTCTTCGAAGAAGAGCCGTGTGAACTCCGCGGTGAAGGCTCCGATCGGGACCCCGGCCGCGCGCGCCTTGCGGATGATCTTGTCGTCCACGTCCGTGATGTTCATGACCTGCGTGACTTCGTAGCCCGAGTAGCGCAGGTAGCGTCGCAGCACGTCCTCGAAGAGGAACGTCCGGAAGTTGCCGATGTGCACGCGGTCGTGAACGGTGGGCCCGCAGGTGTAGAGGCGGACCCGGCCGGGCTCGAGCGGCTCGAACAGGTCCTTGCGGCGGGTCAGCGTGTTGTGGAACCGAAGCGGCATCGGAGCGATCGCGGCAGGTGGGGACGTTGGCGGCGTAGCCTAGAGGGGCCGCCGCCGAAGTCAACCTGCCCGCCCGAGTGAGCTCACCCGCCCCCACCAGCGCCGGCGAGAGCAGCCGGCGGGACCTGTCGCTAGCGGGCCGGCTGGATGCGGAGCTCGGAGAGCACCCAGCTCTCGGGCTCGGTCTGGCGGAACACCACGAAGACGGTCTCGCGCTTCCGGCGATCCGGCTCGCTGGACTCGTAGGTCCACTCGCCGACCGCATAGGCGGACGTCTCGTCGGTGAGGTGGATCGTCGCGAGATCGAAGCGGGCGGCCTCGACCTCGGAGAACAGGCCTGCGAGGAGGGCCTCGATCTGCCCTCGGCTCATCTGACTGCTCACGCCCCGACTGTCGATCACGATGCTCGCGCGGGCATCCGCCGGCACGAGGTTGGAGATCCGGCCCGCGTCCTTGGTCGACCAGGCACGCTGGAAAGTCGAGAAGACGCGGGCTGCGCTGCCGGGGGCGATCTCCTCCTGCTGGCGAAACGGCACGAGCTGCACCTCCTGGCCGCTCGCGCGCTCGGAGGCGGCGAGGAGCGCGAGGGGGAAGAGCACCGCCGCGGGGAACCACCGGGATGTCAGCATTCGCTTCCGTGACGAGGACAGGGCAG
>JACCXV010000338.1 GCA_013696835.1 Gemmatimonadota bacterium
TCCCCCCGGGGATCTCCTGCAGCGGCGCGTCCCGATCGGCGGTCGCGATGGTTGACGGCGCCACGGCCGTGGATCGCGAGCGCGTTCAGGCGCTGCCGAAGACCGATCTGCACTGCCATCTGGACGGCTGTCTGCGCCTCTCCACGCTGCTCGAGCTGGCCCGCGAGCAGGGCGTGGCGCTTCCGGCCTCCGACGAGGCCGGGCTCGAGGCGTTCTTCGCGCACCCGGAGACCGGCCGCAACCTGCTAGAGTACCTCTCCCGCTTCGAGACGACGCTTTCGGTCATGCAGGAGGCACCCGCGCTGGAGCGCGTGGCCTACGAGCTCGCCGAGGACTCCCACGCCGAGAACGTCCGCTGGCTGGAGGTGCGCTTCTCACCCGTGCTGCACGGAGATCGCGGGCTCTCGCTGCACGAGTCGGTCGAGGCCGTGCGCGCGGGGCTCCGCCGCGCGGAGGATGAGCTGGGGGTGCGCTCCGCCATCATCGTATGCGCCCTGCGCCATCTCGACCCGCTGGTCTCCGAGGAGCTGGCCGAGCTGTGCGTGGACTACAAGAACCGGGGCGTGGCGGGGTTCGATCTCGCCGGGCCCGAGAGCAACTTCCCCGCGAAGCGTCATCGGTCGGCGTTCAAGGCCGTGCGCGAGAACAACGTCAACCTGACGATCCATGCGGGCGAGGCATGGGGCGCCGACTCGATCCACCAGGCGCTGCACGACTGCGGGGCGCACCGCATCGGGCACGGCACCCGCCTGTTCGAGGACCAGGACCTGCAGGCGTACGTGAACGACCAGCGCATCCCGCTCGAGATCTGTCTGCTCTCGAACGTGCAGACGGGGGCGGTCGAAAGCGTCGCGGAGCACCCGCTCCGCCGGTACTTCGACGCCGGCCTGCGTGTGACCGTGAACACCGACAGCCGTCTGATCTCCCGCACGACCGTGACGGACGAGCTGATGCGCGCACACGCGGAACTCGGCTTCACGTGGCCCGAGATCAAGAAGCTCGTTCTGAACGGATTCAAGAGCGCGTTCCTGCCCTACTACGAGCGGCGTGACCTGCTCGCCAGGGTCGCCGTGGAGCTCGACGTCGCCGGGTGAGCCCGGGCCTCGACACGCCGTTCCACCTGCGACTGCTCAGCCTGCTCGGGACCGCGCTCCTGGTGGGGATCGCCTGGGCCCTGAGCACCAACCGCAAGGCCATCGATTGGCGCATCGTGGCCTGGGGGATCGGACTGCAGCTCGTGTTCGCGCTGCTGGTCCTCAAGACGATGCCCGGCAGGCTCTTCTTCGCGGGCGTCAACGACGCGTTCGTGGACCTGCTGGGCTTCTCCCGCGAGGGCGCACGCTTCCTGTTCGGCAACCTGGTCGATACGAACGTGCCCGTGGGAATGCCGCAGGGCGCACCCGCCTCGGGGGCTCCGATCCCGCCCGGCGGGATCACGGCGTGGGCGCGCACCGGGGCCTTCTTCGCATTCGGCGTCCTGCCCTCCATCATCTTCTTCGCCGCGCTGATGGCGCTCCTGTACCACCTGCGCCTGCTGCAGTGGGTCGTGCGCGCGTTCGCCTGGGGCATGCGGCGGACCATGCGAACCTCCGGCGCCGAGACGCTCGCGGCCTCCGCCAACATCTTCGTCGGCCAGACCGAGGCCCCGCTCATGGTGAAGCCCTACATCGCGGCCATGACGCGCTCGGAGCTGAACTGCCTGATGGCGGCCGGATTCGCGAACACCGCGGGAGGGGTGCTGGTCGCATACGTGGGCCTCCTGTCCCCGCTCTTCCCGGAGATCGGTGGCCACCTCATCGCGGCCACGATCATGAGCGCTCCGGCGGCGCTCGCGTTCTCGAAGCTCATGGTGCCCGAGACGGAGCGGCCGGCGACGCTGGACGAGGCGGGCGCCCCCGTGGGGAGCGAGGACGCGAACGCCATCGGCGCCGCCGCGCGCGGTGCCGGCGAGGGGCTCGTGCTGGCGCTCAACGTGGGCGCGATGCTGATGGCCTTCATAGCGCTCATCGCGCTCGCCAACGGAATCGTGGGCTGGCTTGGAGGGCTGGCCGGCCTCGCGAACCTGACCCTGCAGCGGCTGCTCGGCTGGGCGCTCGCGCCGCTGGCCTTCGCAATGGGGGTCCCGGCGGGCGAGGCAGTGCAGGTCGGATCCCTGCTGGGGGTGAAGACGGTGGTGAACGAGTTCGTCGCCTACCTGCAGCTCTCGGACGCGCTGCAGGCTAGACCGGCGCTGTCGCCGCGATCCGCCGTCATCGCCACCTATGCGCTCAGCGGCTTCGCGAACTTCGCCTCGATCGCGGTGCAGATCGGCGGCATCGGATCCATGGCCCCGGAGCGGCGCCAGGACCTCGCCCGTCTCGGCCTGCGCGCCATGGTGGCGGGCTCCCTTGCCAGCTTCCAGACCGCGACCATCGCCGGCATGCTGGTGTAGTTTGACGCCCATCTCCCACAAGGACTCCACCCTGAAGCCACTCCCAAAGCCGCCAATCCCGAAGACTCCCCTCCAGCTGTTGGGGTCCCGCGAAGCCGCGGTGCCGAGGGCTCTGCCCGACGCACCGCTGATGCCAGCCGAGAACCCATGGACTCCATAATCGACTCCATCACCCACCTCCTGCACCGCATCTACGACGTGGAGCACTGGATCCGCGTCGGCGGTCTGCTGGCGCTGACCGTGATCGTCTTCGCCGAAACGGGGCTCCTCGCGGGCTTCTTCCTGCCCGGAGACTCGCTGCTCGTGACGGCGGGCCTGTTCGCGGCGACGGGCGTCCTCGACCTCTGGTCCCTGCTCGTGGTTCTGAGCGTTGCGGCCATCGTAGGCGACTCGGTGGGCTATTGGTTCGGCGCCAAGAGCGGCCCGCGCGTCTTCCGCCGCGAGGACTCGCTGTTCTTCAACCGCAAGCACCTGATCACCACCAAGGAGTTCTTCGACAAGCACGGGCCGTTCACGATCGTGATCGCCCGCTTCATGCCCATCATCCGCACCTTCGCGCCGGTCGTGGCGGGTGTCGGGCGCATGCGCTATGGCCGATTCCTGGCGTACAACGTCTTCGGGGGCATCCTCTGGATCTGGAGCCTGACGCTTCTCGGCTACTTCCTCGGCAAGGTGATCCCCGATGTTGGTCGGTATGTGCACCTGATCATCGCGGTGGTCGTCCTCGCGTCGATCGCGCCCGGCATCATCAAGCTCGTCCAGACGCGGCGCAGCGCGCGGGCGATACCGATGGCGGCCCGCCGGCTGCCGCCCGAGGCCGAGGAGCTCGAGGAGGCCGTTCGCGACGACCCCTCGTGAAGGATGATGCCCCGGGTGGGGAGGCTGCGGTGGCATGGATCCGCGCGCGCACCGCCTTCCAGCCGGAGGTCGGGGTCGTGCTCGGCTCGGGGTGGGGTCCGCTGTCTGAGCTGGTCGATGCCGTGCTGATCGCCGAGTACGCCGTCCTGCCCGGCTTCGCTCCGGCCACCGCTCCCGGGCATCTGGGCCGCCTCGTGCTGGGTGAGCTGGAGGGTCGGAGGGTCTGTGTCTTCGACGGGCGCCTCCACGCGTACGAGGGACACTCGGCCGGGGCCGTGGCGGCCGGGATGCGGCTCCTCGACGAGCTCGGGGCGACGGCCTGCCTGCTGACGAATGCGGCTGGAATCGTGAACCGGCGGCTGCGGCCCGGGCGGTTGATGCTGATTAGCGATCAGCTGAACCTGACCTGTCTCAGTCCCCTCGCCGGACGCCGCCCGCACGAGGTGCGCGACCCCTTTCCCGACATGTCCCGGCCGTTCGATCCGCAGCTCCTTGCGACGCTTCGCACTGCGGCGCTTGCGGAGGGCCTCGCGCTCGAGGAGGGCGTCTACGCCGGGGTCCTCGGGCCCAGCTACGAGA
This sequence comes from Gemmatimonadota bacterium, assembly GCA_013696835.1. GTDB lineage: Bacteria > Gemmatimonadota > Gemmatimonadetes > JACCXV01 > JACCXV01 > JACCXV01. The sequence continues at coordinate 3,869 of JACCXV010000338.1, forward strand.
CCCCGGCCGAGGTCGAGTTTCTGCGCCGCTTCGGAGCGGACGCGGTCGGCATGTCCACCGTGCTGGAGGTCATCGCGGCCCGCGAGCGGAGTCTCGGCACGGCGGCGGTGGCGTGCCTGACGAACCTCGCTTCGGGCCTCTCGCCGCTGCCGCTGCGCGAGGAGGACGTGCTGCGCGCCGCCACGGGCGCCCTGCCGCAGCTGGAGGCGCTGGTTCGATCCTTCCTGCGCAGGTTGCCGGCGTGAGCCGGAGCGCTCTGCGCAGCTTCCTTATGGCGGCGCCCAAGGCCGAGGTCCACATCCACCTCGAGGGCGCCGTCTCGCGCGGCTTCCTCGAGGAACGAGCCGCTCTGCACCGGCTGCCATGGGTCGGGCATGCCGCGGACGAGCTTCGCCGGCGACTGGGCGCTGGATCCCTGGAGGACTTCTTCCAGGCGTTCCGCTGGGTGCTCGAGGGGCATTTCCGCACGCCGGGCGATTATGTCGCCGGCCTGCGGGACGTCGCGACGTCGCTGCGCCAGGCGAACATCCGCTATGCCGAGCTGTCCGTCTCCGCGGGCGCGCTGCTCTTCTTCGACCGTCCCCTCCGCGAGATCCTCGACGCGCTGACGGAGACAGCCGACGTCCTGCAGGTCGGTGGCGGACCGGAGGTGCGCCTTGTCGCTGATGGCGTCCGTCAGCACGGGCCCGCGCCCCTCGAGCGCGTGCTGCGGGCAGTGCTGGAGTCTTCCCGCGCGGGGGAGCCGCGCTGGGTTGCGCTTGGCCTCGCCGGCGTCGAGGCGTCGCGGCCTGCCGCGCAGTTCGCGGA
>JACCXV010000383.1 GCA_013696835.1 Gemmatimonadota bacterium
GTGCGATCTCGTTCGCCGATGCGCTGTGGCTGGTTCGGCGGCGCGGGGAGCTCATGGGCTCGGCCGGCGCGCAGCGACCGGGGGCCATGACGGCGATCCTCGGTCTCTCCGACGCGGACGTCGAGGATGCCTGCGCCGCCGCTGCGGAGGGTCAGGTCGTCGTCGCGGGCAATCGGAACGCGCCGGGGCAGGTGGTGATCTCCGGCGATGCCGATGCCGTCGCGCGCGCCGGGGAAGAGGCGCGCGCCCGCGGCGCGCGGCGGGTCGTTCCCCTGCAGGTCTCGGGGGCCTTCCATTCGCCGCTCATGGCGCCTGCTGCCGAGGGGCTGCGCGAAGCCCTGCGGGAGACGGAGATCCGCGACACAAGGCTGCCGGTCGTGGCGAACGTAACGGGGGAGCCCGTGACGCGCGCGGAGGAGATCCGGCGGCTGCTCGTGGAGCAGCTCACGAGCCCCGTACTCTGGCACGCGTGCGTGCTCGGCCTGGTGGCGCTTGGCTGTACCGACGTTCTCGAGTGCGGTCCGGGAAGGGTCCTGACCGGCATGGCGAAGCGCGTCCCTGGCGTCGGCTGGAGCGGCGCCTTCGGCGATACCGCCGAACTCCCCCGTCGGAATGGAGACGATGCTTGGGCCTGACGAGCTCCCCCGACCCCTGCGGCTCGACGGACGGCGCGCGATCGTCACGGGCGCGACGCGCGGGATCGGCCGTGCCATCGCGGCCACCCTGCTCTCGGCCGGCGCGTCCGTCGCGGTGGGCGGCCGCTCCCGCGAGACGGTCGAGCGTGCCTGCGCCGAGCTCGAGGCCACGGGCGGCCGCGCCGTTCCGCTGATCGCCGATCTGGGGGATCCGGGCGCTGTGGCGCCTGCCTTCGAGGAGGCGATTGCGCGACTGGGGGGCGTCCACGTCCTGGTCAACAACGCCGGCCTCGCGCGCGACAACCTGCTGCTGCGCATGACGCAGGAGGAATGGGACGAGGTGCTGCGTGTGAACCTGGGAGGCGCGTTCTCCGCTACCCGCGCGGTGCTGCGTCCGATGTTGAAGCAGCGCGCCGGGAGCATCGTCAACATCTCCAGCCTGGCCGGGGTCGCGGGCAACGCTGGGCAGTCCAACTATGCGGCGTCGAAGGCTGGCCTGATCGGCTTCAGCAAGGCTATTGCAAAGGAGTTAGGGCCCCGCAATATTCGCGTGAACGTGATCGCGCCGGGCTTCATCGCCACCGGAATGCTCGACGACCTGGCCGAAGCCGCGCAAACCGAGTACACCAGAGCCATCCCGCTCGGCCGCTTCGGGACCCCCCAGGAGGTCGCGGACATGGCTCTCTTTCTGGCGTCCGACCTGGCCCGTTACGTCACCGGCCAGGTCTTTCACGTTGATGGCGGGTTGGGAAGCCGGTGACGGCCCGCCGCCTCCGATCCAGCCGCCCCGGGATCGCCGGGAGCGGCGGTCATCCGCCCGTTTCCGCCTGTCCTTCCGTTCGCGGATCGTCCTGAATCCACCTGTGGGGGAGAGCCGACCATGTCGCTGGAAGCGCGAGTAAAGGAGATGGTTGCCGAGAACCTCGGCAAGGATCTGGAGAAGGTCACCGAAGAGGCTTCCTTCGTGGACGATCTCGGCGCCGATTCGCTCGACACCGTCGAGCTGGTGATGGCCTTCGAGGAGGAATTCGACGTCGAGATCCCCGACGAGGACGCCGAGCGCATGCGAACGGTAGGCGACGCCATCAACTATCTGAAGGCCAAGAGCGAAAAGGGAGAGTAGGTCCCCGCTCCATGCCGCAGCGTGTCGTGATCACGGGGATGGGGCTCCTGACGGCCCTAGGCAACGACGTCGATGCGTGCTGGCAGGCTCTCCTCGCCGGGCGCTCCGGCGTCGGGCCCATCACGCGCTTCGACGCCGGCGCCTTCCCCACCCGCATCGCGGCGGAGGTCAAGGACTTCGATCCCGGCCGCTACATGGACCGCAAGGAAGCCCGCCGGATGGACCTGTACTCCCAGTTCGCGATGGCGGCCGCGCAGATGGCCATGGACGACTCGGGACTGCGCCTCGACCGGGAGGACTGCGACCGGATCGGGGTGGTGATCGGCAGCGGTATCGGGGGGATCGAGACGCACGAGGACCAGAACCGCAAGTATCTCGAGGGCGGGCCGGGGAGGATCAGCCCGTTCTACGTCCCCATGATGATCGTGGACATCGCCGCCGGCCTGGTCTCGATCCGCTACGGATTGCGCGGCCCGAACTACTCCACCGTTTCGGCCTGCGCCACCAGCGCGCACGCCATCGGCGACGCGTTTCGGATGATCAAGTACGGGGACGCGGACGTGATGGTCGCGGGAGGTGCCGAGGCCGCCGTGACGCCCATGGGTCTCGGGGGGTTCTCCGCCATGAAGGCGCTCTCGACGCGCAACGACGAGCCGGAGACGGCGAGCCGTCCCTTCGACGCCACGCGCGACGGG
>JACCXV010000406.1 GCA_013696835.1 Gemmatimonadota bacterium
GTGCGAGCGGGGCTCGCGAAGGCGCAGCGCGCGAGCTCGTCGCGCCGGAGCGCCCCGGTCTCCGCGCCAGCCGAGGGCTCGAGCACGTTGTCTCCGAACTCGAGCGCGAGCCGGCGGCGCAGATCGCGATCGGCGTCCACCAGCTCGCGCGCCAGCAGGTCCGCGTCGATCACCTCCACACCGTGCGCCCGCCACAGCGCGGCAACCGTGGATTTCCCCGACCCCGCGTTGCCGGTGAGCCCGACCGTCAGCACGTCGAGATCAGGGCGGCAGTCACCCCTTGGCCTCGTACCAGTTGCGCCCCACGCCGACGTCCACCACCACCGGCACGTCCAGCCGGATCGCGTTCTCCATCCGCTCCTTCACGGCGGGAATCAGGACGTCCAGCTCGTCTTCCGGAACGTCGAAGACGAGCTCGTCGTGCACCTGCAGGATCATCCTGCTGCGGAACGCGGCTGCGGTTCTCCCGCCGTTCTGCCCGGCGCCCCCCGACACGGGGTGGCCGTCCGCAGTCTCCTCTCCGCGCAGCAGCCTGCCGATGCGGATCATCGCCAGCTTGATCAGATCGGCCGCCGTACCCTGGATGGGGGAGTTGATCGCGGTGCGCTTCGCGAACTCGCGAATGGCGAAGTTCCGGCTGCGGATCTCGGGCAGGTAGCGGCGGCGGCCGAGCAGGGTGCTCACGTAGCCCAGCTCCTGCGCCGTGGCGACGGCGTCGTCCTGGTACCCGCGAACGCCGGGAAACGCGGCGAAGTAGTCGCGGATGAACGCCGCCGCTTCCTCCTGCTCGATCCCAAGCCGATCTGAAAGTCCGAAAGCACTCATCCCGTAGATCAGCCCGAAGTTCACCATCTTGGCCATGTTGCGATGCTGCGAGGTGACCTGACCCTCCGGGAGCCCCAGGACGAGTGCGGCCGTTCGCCGGTGGATGTCGACGTCCGTACGGAACGCCTCGAGCATGTTCTCGTCCTTGGAGAGGTGCGCGACCAGCCGCAGCTCGATCTGCGAGTAGTCGGCGGAGACGAGCACGCTGCCCGGCGGGGCCACGAACCCCTTGCGCAGCTCGCGTCCGATCTCGGTCCGGATCGGGATGTTCTGGAGGTTGGGGTTCGAGCTGGAGAGCCTGCCGGTCGTCGCCACCGTCTGGTTGAACGACGTGTGCAGGCGGCCGGTCTCGGGGTTCAGTAGCTGCGGAAAGGCGTCGACGTACGTGCCTTGCAGCTTGGCGAGCTCGCGCTGCTCGATCATCAGCCGCGGGACGGCGAACCCCTCCGCCGCCAGCTTCTCCAGCACGCTCACGTCGGTTGACGGCCCGGTCTTGGTGCGCTTGCGCACCGGCAGGCCGAGCTTGTCGAACAGGATCGCCTGGAGCTGGCGGGTGGATGCCACGTTGAACTCCTCGCCGGCCTCGCGGTGGATCTCGAGGGTCAGGCGCTCCAGCTCCGCCGCCATCGCGTGCGACTGCGCGAAGAAGAACGGCAGGTCGAGTGCCACGCCGTGGCGCTCCATCTCCACCAGCACCCGCACGAGCGGCATCTCGAGCTCGCGAAACAGGCGATCCAGGTCGCGGCCCTGCAGGTCGGCGGCGAGCCGCTCGCGCAGGCGCAGGCCGAGGTCGGCCTCCTCGCAGGCGTAGTCGCGGGCAGGCTCCTGCGGCACGTCCTCGAACGGGATGCGCCGGCGGCCCGACATCACGAGATCCTCGTGGCGCAGCGTGCGGTGCTCCATGAACTCCAGGGCGAGCGCCTCGATCGAATGCGAGCGCCGGCCGGGATTCAGCACATAGGAGGCGAGTCCCACGTCGAGGAGCGGCCCGGCGACCGCCACGCCCTCCCGCTCCCACACGAGCAGGTCGCGCTTCCAATCGCCGGAGACCTTCTCGACGTGGGAGTCCGCGAGGAGTGGGCGCAGCACCGCCATGACCGCTGCGCGCTCGAGGCACGGACCCTCGCTGTGACAGATCGGGACGTAGGCCGCTTCCGCCGCGCCGCCGGCGAGCGCCAATCCCACGACGTTCGCGCGGGTAGGCGTGGCGCCTGTCGTGACCAGCGCGAACCCCACCACCTCCCGCTGCCGAAGGACCTGGACGAGCTCGGCGAGGTCTTCGAGGCCGGGCACGATGCGGTACGCGGCAGCGGCGACGGGGGCACTGCGGGTCGTGAACCGGTCGAGGTAGCGGTTGAACTCCAGCTCCCGGAAGAGATCCACCACGGCGCGGGTATCCGGGTCCTGCAGCCGCAGCGCCTCGAGATCGCACTCGATGTCGAGCTCGGTGGGGATCGTCACCAGATGCTTGGAGAGCAGCGCCTGCGTGCGGTGGGCGTCGAGGGTCTGGCGCAGCTTGGGCGTGCCCACGACCTCGAGGCTGGCATAGATGCTCTCCACCGACCCGAACTCCTGCACCAGCTTCACCGCCGTCTTGGGGCCGATGCCCGGAACGCCCGGGATGTTGTCCGACGTGTCCCCGATGAGCGCCAGCACGTCCGCCACGCGCTCGGGCGGCACGCCGAACTTCCGCGCCGCATTCGCGAGGTCGATCACCTCCTCATCCACGGCCGCCATGCCGCCACGGCCGGGGTTCAGGATTCGCACGTGCTCGTCGATGAGCTGCCAGAAGTCCTTGTCCGCGGTCACCAGCACGACGTCGAAGCCCTGGCCGGCCGCGCGCCTGGCGAGCGTCCCCATGACGTCGTCCGCCTCCCATCCGTCCTTCTCGATGATCGGCACGCGGAAGGCCTCGAAGAGCTGCCGCACGCGCCCGATCTGCCCCTGCAGCTCGTCCGGCATCTTCTGGCGGGTGGCCTTGTACTCGGGATAGACCTCGTGACGGTAGGTGCGCCTCGCGGAATCCAGCACCAGACCCAGGTAGTCGGGCTTGTAGTCGTCCAGGAGCTTGAGGAGAAAGGTGGCCATCCCGTAGGGAGCGCTCGTGTCCTCGCCGCTCATGGTGCGCAGCGGGTTCTTGAGCAGCGCGAAGTACGCCCGGTAGATCAGGGCGTAGCCATCGATGAGGTAGAGCGTGGGGCGTGTCTCGGCGGGCGCCGAGGGCTCCGCGAGCGTTTCGGCGGCGGTCGGCTGGCGGACCATGGGCTCAATCTCCGGCCCCCCGGGAGGGGGGTCAACCGGCGGGGTCTCGAGGGCAGCGGGGCGCGGCTGCGGGGGCGGCGGCTGCGCGGGTCCGGGGAGGGGTCAGGCGCGAGAGTCGGCGATCTTCCGGTGACCCTCGACATAGCTCTGCACGTGCTCGACCACTTTCTCGGGCTGGGTTGCCTCCTTCAGCGCGGCGACGTCGGGATCCGAGCGGCCGATGCCGAGGTGGTGGTGAATGCCCTCGACCATCTCCAGAAGCTTCGTGACCTCCTGCTCGGCGACCAGGTTGATCTGCAGGTCAAAGTGATTGCGTCGATCGGCGAGCCGCGCCTGGCGATTCTGCGTGATCATGATGAAGGCTGAGAGAAAGATCGCCTCGAGCGACACGCCGAGCGTCAGGAACCCGGCGATCGTGCGCACGTTCCGGCGTACCACCTGGTCGGCGCGCCGCTCGACCTCGGACCGCGGCGATGTTTCCGCGGCTGGCCTGTCGCGAACCACCATTCGCGCCTCCCGTTGATAGATGAGCTCCGCCCACGTCTCGCACGCATCCGGCA
>JACCXV010000412.1 GCA_013696835.1 Gemmatimonadota bacterium
GCGGGCGCTGCTCGCCATCGGCTGACCAGTTGCGGCGGATCCCTCCCGATCCCCAGCGCGCCCCCGCTGCGGGCACGCGCGGCGTGGCCGCGGGCCGCCAACCGGCGGGAGGTCCGGGCCGTGCGGCGCGACCGTTGCGGATCGCCCTGCTCTCCCGCCGTCCGAACCTCTACACGGTGCGGCGCTTCCGCGAAGCCGCCCTGGCCAGAGGTCACGCGCTGCGCGTCCTCGACCCCCTGCAGTGCTATCTGAGCATGGGCAAGCGCAGCCCTCGCATCTGGTACCAGGGGCGCGAGCTGCGCCAGATCGACGTCGTGCTGCCGCGCTTCGGTCCCTCCATGTCCGCCTACGGCGTCGCGGTGGTGAACCAGTTCGAGCTCATGGGCGTTCCGGTCGTGAACGCCCATCACGCGATCGCCCGCGCCCGGGACAAGCTGCTCAGCCTCCAGTTCCTCACCCGCCACGGGATCGACATCCCTCGCACCGTCGTGGCGCGCAACCCCTCGCACCTCCGCCAGTCGCTGGCCGAGGTCGGCGGGCCACCCGTGGTGCTGAAGCTCGTGCACGGAACCCACGGGGTCGGAGTCATGCTCGCCGAGAGCCAGCAGGCGCTGGAGTCGGTGCTCGACACGCTGTGGAGCCTGGGCCACAACATCCTGATCCAGGAGTTCGTGGCCGAGGCGCGCGGGCGGGACCTGCGCGCGCTGGTGGTGGGCGACCGAGTCGTGGCCGCCATGCGGCGTCAGGCGCGGCTCGGCGAGTTCCGCTCGAACATCCACCGCGGTGGTCGGGGTACAGGCGTCACGCTGGAGCCGCCGTTCGCCAGGGTCGCACTCGAGGCTACCCGGATCATGGGCCTGGACGTGGCGGGCGTGGACATGCTCGAGTCGGCCACGGGACCACGGGTGATCGAGATCAACGCCTCCCCCGGCTTCGAGGGGCTGGAGCAGGCGACGGGGCTCGACGTGGCGAGCCGGCTGGTGGAGTTCGCCGAAGAGCACGTGCGCAGGGCCTTCAGCCGCAGCGGAGGTTGAGACGAGAACGCGGCGCCAGGCGTCCGAACCCCACGCCCCCGCCACCGCTTCCTCAGACACGCGGCCCCGCCCGCGTGCGGCGCTGCGCATCGGGGACGTCGATGCGCAGCCAGGCGAGGTGACCCACATCCAGATCCCGCTGACCGAGGTGGCCATCCGCGTGGCCCTGCCCATGCACGTCACCGTGATCCGGGGGGTTCGGGCAGGGCCTCGCATCTTCCTCACGGGGGGAATCCACGGCGATGAGCTGAACGGAGTGGCGATCGTGCGGGAAGCCTCCTATTCCCTCTCGCCAGACGACCTGGCTGGAGACGTGGTCTGCGTGCCGATCGTGAACGTGCCCGGCTTTCTGGCGCGCTCGCGGTGCCTTCCCGACGGTACGGACCTGAACCGCTTCTTCCCGGGTGCCGGGGCGGGCAAGCCCGCCGCTCGGCTCGCCGATCGGGTGATGCGCGAGATCGTTGCCGGCTGCGACTGCGGGATCGACTTCCACACCGCCGCGCGCGGCAGGTCCAACATCCCGCACGTGCGGGGTGACATCAACCGGCCCGCGGTGCGTGCCATCGCGAAAGCTTTCGGCACGGCGATCGTGGTGCACAAGCGCGGGCACCGCCGCTCGCTGCGGCGCGCCGCGACCGAGGCCGGGATCCCGACCATCACGCTCGAGGCGGGAGAGACGGGTCGCGTGCAGGCCGGCGTCGCTCGCAGTGGGCAGCGCGGGCTGGCCAACGTGCTGAACGAGCTCGGCATGCTCGCGGCCGAACGCCACGAGCCTGACTTCCAGGTGATCGTGCGCAACAGCGTGTGGGTGCGAGCCCGTCAGGCGGGGCTCCTGCATCTGAGGGTGAGGGCCGGCGATCTGGTCTACGAGGGGCAGGAGATCGGCACGAACACGAACCCCTTTGGGCCGGAGGCGCAGGCGATCCTCTCTCCCATCACGGGGCTGGTGATCGGCATCTCGCTCAACCCGATCTGCGAGCCTGGGACGCCGCTCTGCCACATCGTGCGTCTGGAAAAGACGCTTCCCACCGTGGAGAGACACTTGCAAGGCAGGCTCTCGGGCTGATCCGTCCGCATCATCCGGGGGGAGACGGATGCCGCTGCGCGGCGGCGCGCGTCCGCAGAGGCAGGTGCGCTCCTTCGCGAGCAGGAATCCCTCGTTCATCGTTTTCGTGTCCATCCTTCCCGGCCTCCTGCTGGTGCAGCGGGATGCGGTGGGGAAGGCGCTTCTGCTGCAGCTGACGCTGGCCGTGGTGCTGCTCCGCCTCGGGTGGCGGTCGTCTGGCCTCACCTCCCTCGTGCTGGCAGGGGTGCTCTTCTGGCGTGCCACGGACGCGCGGGAGGAGCGTCTCGCGGAGATCGAGGCCTGGCGTTCCGAGCGCGCGGGCCGCGTCGAAGTCATTGGCGTCGCGCAAGCGAGAGGTCCTGCACCGAGGGGCCGTGTCAAGCTCCTCTTCAGGGTTGACGCCATTCGGGCGCTGGCTCCGGCGCGAGCGATGCGCGGCGGAGCGCCCACCCACCGCCCGCACCCCGAGACGTTCCGCCGGAAAGGTGCCCGCGAGACGTCCGCCCGGCGTGCCGGCAGCGCCTCGAGCGTCCGTGCGGGGGCACGTGAGGGATGGGTGCGCCTCTACGTGCCAGATGCAGCCGACCTCCGCCTGCCCCCGCTCGGACGGCGGATCCGTGTGCGCGGGTCTTTTCGTCCCGCGGCCACGCCGCATAACCCCGGGTCGCTGGACTGGGGGTCGATGCCGGGTGGTCCGCGGGTGCGCGGCTCCGTGGTGGTGGAGTCGTGGGAGGGTGGCGAAGCGGGAGGGTCCGGACTCCTGCAGGCATTTCGGGAACGGCTCTCGGAGCGTATCCGAGGCCTGTTCTCTCCGCTGGCAGGCGGCTTCATGCAGGCCGCGTTGTTCGGCGACCGGGAGGGCCTCGACCCGAGGCTGCGCGAGGTCTTCAGCCGCACCGGCACGGGGCACATAATCGCGATCTCGGGGATGAACGTGGCCATCCTCGCGGCCATCGGCTGGGCGGTGCTCTCGCCCGTGATTCGCTCGACGTCCCGGCGAAGGCGCGTGCTCGCCGGCGCACTGCTCCTCTACGTGCCTCTGGGGGGCAGCTCGCCCTCCGTGGCGCGCGCGGCGCTGATGGCGGCCGCGCTCCTGCTGGCGAAGAGCGGCGCCCGGCGCGTGCTGCTCCCGAATGCGCTGGGCTTCGCGGGACTCGCGCTGCTGTGCCTGCAGCCGGAGGCGCTGCTGGATCCCTCGTTTCAGCTCTCGTTCCTCGCGGTGCTCGGTCTCGCGGCCTTGCCAGCCTTGCCGGGGGCACGCCTCGCGGGCGCGGACGGGAACCCCGACGGCATCGGCCGGGACGCTCTGCTGAGCCGAGCGGCGGCGGCCGCGATCGACCTCTCGCTGGTCACGGTCGCGAGCATGCTGGCGACCCTGCCGCTGACCCTCGGCTACTTCCGTCAGCTGCCGCTGGTCGCGCCGCTCGCGAACCTGATCGTGGTGCCATCGCTCGGCGTCCTTACGGCAGGCGGCTTCGCGGCGCTGCTGACGTCACCCTTCTCTCCGCAGCTCGCCGCCCTCTACGCCGGTGCCTGCGATGCCGTGCTGCTGTTCGTGTTCCGCTCGCTCGAGCTGTGCGCGGCCCCAGCGTGGGCGACCCTCACGCTGGCGGCGCCGCGGGAGCTCCTGGCGGGCGCCGGCATCGGTCTGGCCGCGCTCGGCGCCCTGGCGCTGCACCTCTCCACCCTGCGGCGCTGGCTCGCCGGCGCCGTGCTGGTGCTGGCGCTCATGGTGCTCGGCGAACTCCACACGCGCCCTGCGCGCCTGGAGGTGGCGGTCCTCTCGGTCGGCCAGGGCGACGCCGTGGCACTCCTCCTGCCGGATGGCGAAGCGCTGCTGGTGGACGGCGGACCGCGGGACGCGGTGGAGGCGGTCGTGGGGTACCTCCACGAGCGCGGCGTCGGGCGCCTGGCGCGGGTGTTCGCCACGCACCCCGACGCGGACCATACGGGAGCGCTGCACGACATCCTGCAGCGGCTTCCGGCGGACAGCGCGCATGACGGCGGGCAGTGGGGAGCGGGCGCGCCCTACCGCCAGTGGCTGGAGGGCTCGTACGCGGCCGGGGCCGGATACCGGGCGCTCGCGGCGGGGGAGAGGCTCCGCCACGGCGAGGTCACGATCGACGTGCTGTGGCCCGACCCCGGGTTCGCGGGCGCCGACCCGTACTGGCAGGACCTGGCGACGAACGACGCCTCGCTGGTGCTGCTCGTGAGCTACCGTCGCCTGCGCCTGCTGCTCACCGGTGACGTGGGAGCCGAGGTCGAGCGGCGCCTCGCCGCCGTCTACGGAGACTCCCTGCGCAGCGTCTTCCTCAAGGTCGCCCACCACGGGAGCCGCACCTCCAGCGATCAGGCATTCCTGGCGCGCGTGAGGCCTCGCGTGGCGCTGCTTTCTGTCGGACGCGACAACCGCTACGGCCACCCGCATGCGGAGGTGCTCGCCCGGCTAGCAGCCAGAGGCGCCGTCCGCCGCACTGACACCGAGGGCGCGCTGCTGCTCGTGAGCGACGGGTACGGATGGAAGCTGCAGGGGTGGGCGAGCGGCAGGACACAGGCGGGCCGGCTCTGACCCCCGCAGCCCGGGGCAGGACGGCGTGGGGCGGTCGAGCCGCGGCTCAGGTATCGATCACGTTGCCGACGATGCGGTTCGTCGCATGCAGCACGGCCCGCGCGGCGCCCGTGCCGGGGTCGTCGGTAGCGACCGCGATGCCGAGCAGCAGCCGCTCGCCGCCCTCCGTCGGCAAGCCGACCTGCACGGCCACGAGCGGGGTATCGAAGATGCGGAGCAGGCGCAACCCGACCAGGCGCAGCGGCAGGGTCTCCCCGCCGGCGCGCCGCAGTGCCTGCAGCGTCGCCTGGGCGGCCACGCGGTGGTAGTTTTGCTCGCTGAAGGGCAGCTCGGCTTCACCCTCGAAGGGGCCGTGTCCGGGATCCTCGAGCACGACCCGTGCCCGGCACCTGAACTCTCCGTCCCGCGAGCGGCCGACGGAGACGAGCTTCAGGCGGCGCCGAGCCCATGCCCCGCCCGCCGCATCCTCCGCCTCGGGGTTCCAATCGGTGCGCATCACGAGAAGATCGTGAAAAGCTCCCCCGCGAGGGAGCCCCCCGGGCCGGCCGGCGCGATTCTCCTCGGCGCCCACGTGCGTGGCGAGCGTCCCCTGGCGGAGGCGGCGGCACTGGGCGCCGGCTGCGTGCAGCTCTTCCTGGGGGATCCGCAGTCCTATCACAAACCTCCGACGCGGCCCGACGCGGCGGAGCTCTGCGAAAGTCCGCTTCCGGTCTACGTGCACGCCCCCTACCTCATCAACGTGGCGTCCCCGAACCCGCGCGTGCGCGTGCCCTCGCGCAAGATCCTGGCGCAGACCCTCGAGGCCGCCGGGGACATCCGCGCAGCCGGCGTGATCGTCCACGCCGGCCACGCCGAGGACGGCATCGAGAACGGCTACACGCGCTGGTGGAAGGTGTTCGAAGAGCTGCAGCCGGCGGCGGGGCCGCGGGGCGTTCCGCTGATGATCGAGAACACCGCGGGAGGGGCGCACGCGATGGGCCGCTCGGTGGAGACGCTGGCCAGGCTCTGGGAGCGGCTGGAGGATTTCGACGTGGGACTCTGCTACGACACGTGCCACGCCCACGCGGCAGGCGAGGACATCGTGCGGATGGCGGAGCGCCTGCGCGAGGTGTGCGGTGGTGTGGAGGTCGTGCACGCCAACAGCTCCCGCGACGCGGCGGGCAGCGGCCGGGACCGCCACGCGAACTTCGCCGAAGGCCTGATCGAGCCCGGCGCGATCGTGGCCGCCGTGCGAGCTGCGGCGGCCGCGATCGTAATCTGCGAGACGCCGTGGAAGGGCATTGCCGTGGATCTCGCCTTCCTGCGTGCGGAGCTCGGAGTTTCGGGCGCGGGTGTGCCTTTGACAGGGCCCCGGGAGCGCGGGTAGTATGCCCGCTGCCATGCCCTCCCCCGCGCCGGCAGCCCGCTCCCTTCGTCCGGCCTGCGCGCCTCCCGCGTTGGCCTCTGCCCCGCCCGCGGGTGCCTGCACGCGGCCCATGGACACTGGCACCCCGATCGCAGAACTCCCCTCCCGCGGCGCGGGATGACCACCCCACCGCTGGAAGCCGCCCCCGCCGCCGCGCCCGCTGCCGGGCCGGTCGCCCCGCTGGAGACGGCGGGCACACCGCGCTCGCTCGAGGAGATCGACGCACGCATCCGGGAGGAGAGCCGTTTCGTGGACGATCTCCTGGCGGAGATCGGACGCGTGATCGTCGGGCAGCGAGCCATGATCGAGCGGTTGCTCATCGGCCTCCTGTCGGACGGCCACGTGCTGCTGGAGGGCGTACCCGGCCTCGCCAAGACGCTGGCCGTGCGCACGCTGGCGGCCACCATCCGCAGCGGCTTCGGTCGCGTCCAGTTCACGCCGGACCTGCTGCCGGCCGACCTGATCGGGACCATGGTGTTCAATCCCCGCAGCGGTGAGTTCAACATCCAGCAGGGGCCGATCTTCACGAACATCCTGCTGGCCGACGAGATCAACCGCGCGCCGGCGAAGGTGCAGAGCGCCCTGCTCGAGGCCATGCAGGAAAAGCAGGTCACGATCGGCGGCAGGACCTTCCGGCTGCAGGAGCCGTTCCTGGTGCTGGCCACCCAGAACCCGATCGAGCAGGAGGGAACGTATCCCCTGCCCGAGGCGCAGGTAGACCGCTTCATGCTCAAGCTCGTGGTCACGTACCCGGCACGGGAGGACGAGCGGGAGATGCTCGACCGCATGACCGCCGGTCCAGCGCCCTCGGCGGCGCCGGTGGTGGACGGCGAGCGCGTGCTGCGGGCCCGTCGCGTGATCCACGACCTGTACGTTGATGCGCGGATCAAGGAGTACGCGCTGGACCTCGTCCGGGCGACCCGGGAGCCCGCTGCCGTGCGCTTGCCGGACCTGGCGCCACTCATCGAGTATGGCGCCTCGCCGCGCGCGGCCATCTACCTCGTCCGCGCCGCCAAGGCCCACGCCTTCCTGCGCGGCCGCGGCTACGTCATCCCCGACGACGTGAAGTCGCTCGGCATGGACGTGCTGCGGCACCGGCTCCTCCTGACGTACGAAGCCGAGGCCGAGGACGTCACGGCCGACGAGCTCCTCCGCAGGATCTTCGAGACCGTCCCGGTTCCGTGAACCCGCGCGCCGCCCGCCCCCTCGCCGGGAGCGGCC
>JACCXV010000422.1 GCA_013696835.1 Gemmatimonadota bacterium
GAGACGACCTCTTCCCCATCGGCTCGCCCGGCGGCGTGCCACCGCCCCCTCGGCTCGCCCGGCGAGCGTGCCACCGCCCCCTAGACGTTCAGCGCATGCCCCTCGGCCGCGTGCGCCGCCTCCATGAGAGCCTCCGAGAGCGTCGGATGCGCGTGCACCGTCGCCCCGAGCTCGCTCGTGGTCGCCTCGAGCGTGCGCGCGAGCGCCAGCTCGGCGATCAGCTCCGTGGCTCCCTTGCCGAGGATGTGGCAGCCGACGATCTCCCCGTACTGCGCTTCGGCGACGATCTTGACGAACCCCTCGGTGTGCGAGACCGCCACGGCCTTGCCGATCGCCGAGAACGGCATCCGCCCGACCTTCAGCTCGTATCCTGCCTCGCGCGCCCCCTTCTCGGTGAGTCCAATGGATGCCACCTCGGGCTGGCAGTAGACGACGAGCGGGATCTTCAGGTAGTCCACCGGACGCTGCCGGATGCCGGCCATCATCTCGACGGCGCAGATCCCCTCTTCGGAAGCGGTGTGGGCGAGGAGCTGCCCGCCAATCACATCCCCGATCGCGTAGATCGACTCCACGCTCGTGCGGAACGCCTTGTCGACGACGATGAACCCGCGGCGGTCCGTCGCAACGCCCACCGTCTCGAGGTTCATGCCGTCCGTCACGGGCTTCCGCCCCACGGCGAGAAACAGCACGTCGGCGTCGCGCGTCTCCTTCCCTTTCGGCGTCTCGATGGCGACCCTCACGCCCCGGTCGAGGATCTCGTGCGACACGTACTTCGTTCCGGTCAGGAGCTCCATGCCCTGCTTGCGGTAGATCCTCTCGAGCTCGATGGCGCACTCCTCGTCCACGAACGGGAGCACGTGGTCCATCATCTCGAGAACCGTGACCCGGCAGCCGTAGGAATGGTAGATGTAGGCGAACTCCATCCCTACCGCACCCCCGCCCGCGATCACCATCGACTCCGGGACGCGGCGATACTCCAGCGCCTGCCGGCTCGTGAGCACCCGCTCGCCGTCCACCTCCACTCCCGGGAAGACGACCTCGGTCGTCCCGACCGCGATCAGGATGCGCTTGCCGCGCAGCCGGGTCTCGCCCTTGCCGTTCCCGTTGCCACCGGAGACCACGACCTCCTGCGGGCCGGCGAGCACGCCACGACCCGGATGATGATCGATCTTGTTCTTCCGAAAGAGGAAGCTGACGCCCTTGCTCAGCTTGTCCGAGGCGTTGCGGCTCTGCGTGATGACCCGGTCGTAGTCGAACCCGAGGTTGTCGAATGTCAAGCCGTAGGTCGCCCCCTGCTTGGCCGTGGCGTAGAGCTCGGCCGAGTTCAGGATCGCCTTGGAGGGGATGCACCCCCAGTTGAGGCAGATGCCTCCGGGACGGTCGTCCTCGATCGTCGCCACCTTCATCCCCAGCTGCGCGGCCCGGATCGCGGCGATGTATCCGCCAGGCCCCGTTCCGATCACGATCAGGTCGTATTCGACGTTCGGCTCCGCCATGCTCTCCGTTCGGGGACCCTGCGTGGCATCCCGCGCTGGTGGCCTAGATGACGAGTGCGAGTGGATTCTCGAGAAGCCCGCGCACCTCCGCCAGGAACGAGGCGGCGAGCGCCCCGTCGATCACCCTGTGATCCGCGGACAGCGTGAGGCGCATCACCCTGCCGGGCTCCACGCGCCCCTCACGGACGACGGGCTCATCGGCGATCCCACCTACCGCAAGAATCGCCGCCTGGGGCGGCGTGATGATGGCAGAGAACTGCTCGACCGGGAACATGCCCATGTTGGAGATCGAGAAGGTGCCTCCCTGCAGGTCCTCCTGCCCCGGCCGCCCGCTGCGCACCCGCGCCACGGCCTCGCGGGTCTCGCGCGCCAGGTCCGAAAGCGTGCGGCCGGCGCAGTCGTGCACGACGGCCACCAGGAGCCCGTCTTCCATTGCGACGGCCACCCCGATGCCGATCTCGGCCGGAATGCGGATGCGCTCCTCCTCGAAGGTGCCGTTGACCCGCGGCCAGCGCTCGAGAGCCAGCGCGGCGGCCTTCACGACCAGATGGGTCACGCTGACCCGCGCTGCGGGATCCCGCAGCGCAAGCGCGGCGCGCAGCTTCTCCGCCTCGTCCATCCGTACCGCCACGGTGGTGTAGAAGTGCGGCACGGTGCGCTTGGACTCTGCCATCCGGGCGGCGATCGCACGCCGGATGCGGGAGTGGGGCAGGTCCTCTCCGAGACGGCCCGGGGCGACCGGCACTGAAGGCACGCCCGAGCGCTCCTCTCGCAC
>JACCXV010000345.1 GCA_013696835.1 Gemmatimonadota bacterium
GCCCGCGCGCGGCACGGTCTCCACGGTGCCCCGGTGCGCGCATCCGGACAGCGCCGGACCCGCGAGCGCGAGGGCGGAGAGCAACGCAATGCGCAGCGCGCGGCGCGGCTGCGCGGTGCGGACGAGAACGGTTCGCCTACCGCGCATCGGCTTCTCCGGTTCGACGTTCGAGACGCCCGCCCGCACTTGCCATCCCCCTTCCTTCCTCTCAGGTTGGGGGCCGCGCGGTGGCCCGTCAAGCAAGCCCCCCTCCGCTCGTCCGTTCCCCGCCAAGGAGTCGGCGTGCAGGTCCCCAGGCACATCTTCCGCGAGTACGACGTGCGCGGCCTCGTGGAGCAGGATCTGTGGCCGGAAACCGTCGAGGCCCTGGGCCGCGGGATCGCCAGCTACGTCGCCGAGCGCGGGGGGAGGGACCGGCCCGTGCTCTCGGTCGGCCGCGACGTGCGCCCCTCGTCCGACCGTCTTCAGGACGATCTCACGCGCGGCCTCACGGCCGCCGGCGCCGACGTGATCGACATTGGCGTCGTGCCCACCCCGGTGCAGTACTTCTCGCTGCAGCACCTGCGGGTGGATGGCGGCGTGATGATCACGGGCAGTCACAATCCTTCCGAGTACAACGGGTTCAAGATCTCGCTCGGCACCGCGCCGCTCATGGGGGACGAGATCCAGTCGATTCGCGCGCGGATCGAGGACGGCAGCCTGCGCGCGGGCTCGGGGAGCACCAGCAAGCAACCGGTGACCTCGGCCTACATCGACGCCATCCGCGAACGGGTGCGCCTGGATCGGGTGGTGACCGTGGTCGTGGATCCGGCGAATGCGACCGGCGCGCTCTTCGCGAGCACCCTCCTCGAGCAGATCGGCTGCCGCGTGATCGCGATCAACGACCACGTGGACGGCACGTTCCCCGCCCACCATCCCGATCCCGCGGTGGAGGCGCATCTGGTGGACCTCATCGCACGCGTCCGGTCGGAGCGGGCAGCCGCGGGCTTCGGCCTGGACGGTGACTGCGACCGCCTGGGTGCGGTCGACGACACGGGCCGCATCGTGCGCGGAGACCAGCTGGTCGCGCTGCTCGCTCGCCGCCAGCTCGAGCTGACGCCGGGAGCGAAGATCCTCTTCGACGTGAAGTGCTCGCGCGCGCTCGTCGAGGACATCCGTGCCCATGGCGGACGCCCGGTGATGTGGAAGACTGGCCACAGCCTGCTCAAGCGGAAGATGCACGAGGACGGGATCCCCTTCGGCGGCGAGATGAGCGGACACCTCTTCTTCAACCACGGCTACTTCGGCTTCGACGACGCGCTGTATGCCGCGTGCCTGCTGGCGCAACTGCTGGCCCGGTCGGACCGCCCCCTCTCCAGCATGGTGGACGAGCTTGCGGACTATCCAAGCACGCCCGAGCTGCGGCTCGAGACGACCGAGGAGCGGAAGTGGACGATCGTCGAGGCGGCCCGGCGGCACTTCGCCGGACGCGGCGAGAGCAACGAGGTGGACGGCATCCGGGTCGACCTGCCGGAGGGCTGGTTCCTGCTGCGCACGTCCAATACCCAGCCGGTCGTCGTCCTGCGGATCGAGGGCCGGGACGTGGCCGCGCTCGAAGCCCTGAAGGAGGAGGTGGGCGCGTTCCTGCGCGGGGAAGGAATTCAGGAGCTTCCCTGGGAGAGCACCGGCGTGGCTGCCGGCAGGGCGCACGCCTGAGCCTGTGGCGAGGGGCGGGCCGGGGCGGCTGATCTGGTTTCTTGCCGCGGGCTTCGCCGCCCTCGTCCTGCTCGGTGGCGGCGCCGGTCTCCTCGCGGACCTGCTCTGGTTCCAGGAGCAGGGGCAAGGCGCGACGTTCTGGCGCTTCTGGCAGGCCCGGGTCCTGCTCCGCCTCGTGCTCGCGGCGATCTACGCGCTGGTTTTCTTCGTCAACCTCCGCGTGGCCGCCCGCTCGTTCGGTTCGATCCGCCGGCGAATCGCGAACATCGAGATCCACGAGGCCGTCAAACCGCTGCATCTGAACGTGCTGGCGGCGCTGGCCTCGCTCGGCCTGGCACTCCTGTTCACCGCGCCGCTGGGACGTCACTGGGCGCGCTGGCTGCTCTTCCTCCATCCCACACCGTTCGGGGTGCGCGACCCGGTCTTCGACCGCGACGTCGCCTTCTACGTCTTCCAGCTTCCGTTCTACCAGTTCCTCCAGACGCACCTGCTCGTGCTGGTGGTCCTGAGCGGCCTCGTCGCGGGGATGGTGTACCTCACGAGCGGGGCGCTGGAGCTCTCCAGCCGGCACGTCTTCATCCGCGACCGCCCGCGCGCGCACCTCGCCGCGCTGGCCGCGGCGATGTTCCTCGTCCTGGGGTGGGGGTACTGGCTGGACGCCTTCGATCTCGTGCACTCGTCACGCGGCGTCGTGCACGGCGCCAGCTGGACCGACGTGCACGCCCAGCTGCCCGCGTATCGCGCGCTCGTCGTGGTCGCGCTCGTGGCGGCGGCGGTCGCGTTGCGTCAGGTCTTCCGCGGAGACCTGCGCCGGGTCGGCTACGCGGCCGCGGTGCTGTTCGCGGGAGCCTTCCTCTTCAAGGTGCTGCTGCCCGGCGCCGTGCAGCGCTTCGTGGTGGAGCCCGACGAGATCCGCAAGGAGAGCCCGTACATCGCCCACAACATCCGCCTGACGCGGCGGGCATTCGGCCTCGATGCCATCGAGCGGCGGCGCTTCCCGCTGGCGCGTGACCTGAACCTGGAGACCCTGGCGGCCAGTCGCGGCGACGTCCAGTCGATCCGCCTGTGGGACTGGCGGCCGCTGCTCCAGACGTACGCCCAGTTGCAGGAGATCCGCCTTTACTACGGCTTCGCCGACGTGGACGTGGATCGCTACCCGGTCGGAGGCCAGACGCGGCAGGTCATGCTCTCCGTCCGCGAGATGCGCGCCCAGGATCTCGCGTCGAACGCGCAGACGTGGCAGAACGTCCATCTCGTCTACACGCACGGCTACGGGCTCGTGCTGAGCCCCGTGGACGAGGTGAGCGCCGAAGGGCTGCCGAACTTCTTCATCCGCGACATCCCGCCGGTGGTCGCGCCCGAGGCGAAGAGCCCCGCCCTCGAGATCCGCCGCCCCGAGATCTACTTCGGCGAAGAGACGGAGGACTACGCGGTCGTCAACACAAAGGTGCAGGAGTTCGACTATCCCCGCGGCGACGAGAACGCGTACGCGAGCTATCGCGGACGCGGGGGCGTGCAGCTCGACGCCGCCTGGAAGCGGCTGCTCTTCGCCTGGCGCTTCGGCACGCTGAAGCTCGTGCTGGCGGATGCGATCACCGACCGCAGCCGCATCCTCTACGACCGCAGCGTCGCGCAGCGGGTGCGCAAGCTGGCGCCCTTCCTGCTGTTCGACAGCGACCCGTATCCCGCGATCCACGAAGGGAGGATCGTATGGATCCAGGATGCGTACACGGCCACCTCCGACTACCCCTACTCCGAGCCCGTGGGTTTCGGAGGGACGGGGCTGAACTACATCCGCAACAGCGTGAAGGCGGTGGTGGACGCCTACGACGGCAGCGTGCGCTTCTACGTCTTCGACGAGCGCGACCCGATCCTGGCCAGCTGGCGCCGCATCCTTCCGGGGCTCTTCCTGCCCGGCTCGGCCATGCCCGCCGGGCTGCGCGCCCACGTGCGCTACCCGGAGGACCTCTTCACCCTCCAGAGCCTCGCCCTCCGTGCCTACCACATGCGCGACCCGAAGGTGTTCTACAACAAGGAGGACTTCTGGAACCTCCCGAGCGAGATCTACCAGGAGACGCCCCAGCCGATGGAGCCCTACTACGTCGTGCTGCGGCTGCCGGGAGAGGCGCGCTCCCAGTTCATGCTCGTCTTGCCGTTCACGCCCTCGGGCAAGGACAACATGGTCGCGCTGCTGGCCGCCAAGAGCGACGGGGAGGACTATGGCGAGCTCGTGCTGTACGAGTTCCCGAAGGACGAGCTGATCTACGGTCCCATGCAGATCGAAGCGCGGATCGACCAGGACTCGCGCATCAGCCAGCAGATCACGCTCTGGAGCCAGAAGGGCTCGACCGTGATCCGTGGAAACCTGCTCGTGATCCCCCTCGAGGGCGCGCTGCTCTACATCGAGCCGCTGTTCCTGCAGGCGCAGAAGAGCCAGCTCCCCGAACTGAAGCAGGTGATCGGCGCCTACGGGTCGCGTATCGCGATGCACGAGACGCTGGACGAGACACTGACCGCGCTCCTCGCGGACCGTGAGCCGGCGCGGGGCACGCGCGTGGCCTTCGGAGAGGAATCGGCGCAGCGGTCGGCGGATCGCGCTACGGACCCGGAAGGCAAAGGCGCGCTGACGGCCACCGGCGCGGGACGCGAGCGGGAGGACGAGGAAGCGATCGCAACCGGGCAGCCCGGAGGGCGGGTTCCGGCCGCCCCCGGGACGGCGGCGGAGCAGGCGGAGCGCGCCCTGGCCGCCTACCGTGCCGCGATCGCCGCACAGCGCGCCGGCGACTGGGCGGAATACGGCCAGCGGCTGCGGGATCTCGGGGACATGCTGGAGGGCATGCAGGCGGCACCGCGCTGAACTGGCAGCCACGGCCGGTCCGCGCCTTTCATTCCTTGCCTGAGGACGTTTCGTGCCGCCGATCCGAACCGTGATCCTGGGCGCCGCCGGGCGCGACTTCCACAACTTCAACGTGGCGTTCCGCGGGGATCGGTCGTTCGAGGTAGTCGCGTTCACCGCCACGCAGATCCCGAACATCGACGGGCGCCGCTACCCACCAGAGCTGGCCGGCCCCGGCTACCCCGCGGGCATCCCGATCGTCCTGGAAGCGGAGCTCGAACGAGTTCTCGAGGAGATGCGCGCCGACCTCGCCGTCTTCTCCTACAGCGACGTCTCGCACGAACACGTCATGCACGTCGCGTCTCGCGTGAACGCGGCCGGCGCAGACTTCACGCTGCTGAGCCCGCGGCGAACGATGCTCGAGGCGGGCGTACCCGTGATCGCGATCGGAGCCGTCCGCACGGGTGCGGGGAAGAGCCAGACGTCGCGGGCCATAACCCGCATCCTGCGCGAGGCCGGCCGCCGGTTCGTGGTGATCCGCCACCCCATGCCCTACGGGGATCTGGTGGCGCAGCGCGTCCAGCGCTTCGCCGAGCTCGCCGATCTGGCGCACGAGGCCTGCACGATCGAGGAGATGGAGGAGTACGAGGCGCACCTCGCGGTGGGCAACGTCGTGTACGCCGGCGTGGACTACGGCGCGATCCTGGAGCGGGCCCGGGCCGAAGCCGACATCCTCGTGTGGGAGGGAGGCAACAACGACCTCCCGTTCTACCGTCCCTCGCACCTCGTCGTCGTGGCGGATCCGCATCGGCCCGGCCACGAGCTGCGCTACCACCCGGGGGAGACAAACGTTCGGCTGGCCGACACCGTGGTGATCAACAAGGTCGACACGGCGGCTCCCGAGGCGGTCGAGGAGGTGCGTCGAAACGTGCAGGCGCTGAACCCGGATGCGACGATCATCGAAGCCGCCTCGCCGGTCACCGTGGACGGCGGGATGAGCCTGCGGGGGAAGCGCGTGCTCGTCGTGGAGGACGGACCGACGCTCACGCACGGCGAGATGGCCTACGGCGCTGGCGTTGTCGCGGCGCGCCTGCAGGGTGCGGAGATCAGCGACCCGCGCCCCTATGCCGTCGGGTCGATAGCGGAGACCTTCCGCCGTTACCCGGCAACCGGGGCCGTGCTGCCCGCGATGGGCTACGACGAGGCGCAGATCCGCGACCTGGAGAGCACGATCAACGCCACGCCCTCGGACGTGGTGGTGGTGGCGACCCCCATCGACCTGCGGCGGCTCGTCACTTCGCGGCAGCCCATGGTGCGCGTGCGTTACGAGCTGGAGGAAATCGGATCGCCCACGCTGCGGGACGTACTGGCTCCTTTCCTCGACTGAGGGTGCGCATGGGGCCGCCGCAGGCGGAGACCACGCTCGGCTCGGTGGTCGGGAGCCGGACTCGGCGTGCTCGCAGGCGGCAGGATTCCCCGAACGGCATCTATCACATCCCGGGAGGTCCATGAAGCTCCACGAGTACCAGGCGAAGGACGTCTTTCGCTCCTTCGGCATTCCCGTACCGCCAGGCCGCGTGGCGACCACGGCCGGCGAGGCCGGGGAGATCGCACGCGAGTACGGTCGACCGGTGGTGGTGAAGGCGCAGGTGCACGTGGGGGGGCGCGGGAAGGCGGGGGGCGTGAAGCTCGCGCAGGATCCCGCGGAGGCGCGCGCTCGGGCGCAGGCGATCCTCGGCATGGACATCAAGGGGCTCACGGTGCGTCGCGTGCTGGTCACCCCCGCCGAGGAGATCGCCAGCGAAGCCTACGCCGCTGTGATCCTGGACCGCGCGGCCCGCTGCGCGACGTTCATGGTGAGCCGCGCGGGCGGCGTGGACATCGAGCAGGTGGCGGCGGAGACGCCGGAGCTCATCGTCCGCCTCAGCGTCGACCCTCGCTACGGCCTGCTCGAGCACCAGGCGCTCGGCCTCGGCCTCGCCTTGTACGACGACTTGCGGCAGGCTCGGGCGGCGGCGGGCATCTTCGGGGCGCTGTGGCGCGTCTTCCTCGAGCGCGACGCCTCGCTGGCCGAGATCAATCCGCTGGTGACCACGCCGGCCGGGGACGTGGTGGCGCTCGACGCCAAGCTCGTGATCGACGACAACGCCCTCTTCCGCCAGCGCGAGCTCGAGGCCCTCCACGATCCCGAGGGCGAGGAGCCCGCGGAGCTCCAGGCGCGCGCGGCGGGGCTCTCGTACGTGAAGCTCGAGGGGTCCATCGGCTGCATCGTGAACGGCGCCGGTCTGGCGATGGCCACGATGGACCTGATCCAGTACTACGGCGGCGACCCAGCCAACTTCCTCGACATCGGCGGCAGCTCGAACCCCGATAAGGTCCTCAACGCGATGCGCATCCTGCTGGGGGACCCACACGTGGAGGCGGTCCTGTTCAACATCTTCGGCGGGATCACGCGCTGCGACGACGTGGCGAACGGCCTCGTGGCGGCGCTGGACCAGATCAAGCCTGACGTGCCGATCGCCATCCGGCTGACGGGCACCAACGAGGAGGAGGCGTTGGAGATCCTGCGCGCCGTCGGTTTGCCGGCGACCAGCTCCATGGACGAGGTGGTGCAGCGCGCCATCGAGCTCGCCCGCGAGCGGACGTCGGCGGCGGGGCGGCAGGCGGTTGCGGGCCGGCAGGCGGGGGGAGGAAGCTCGCGGTGAGCATCTTCATCGACGCCTCGACGAAGGTGGTCGTGCAGGGCATCACGGGGCGGGACGGCTCGTTCCACGCACGACAGATGCTCGAGTACGGCACCCGCATCGTGGCGGGTGTGACGCCGGGGAAGGGGGGGCGGCCGTTCGACGGCGTGCCGGTGTTCGACGCCGTTGCCGAGGCGGTGCGCGAGAGCGGGGCCGACACGGCGGTCATCTACGTCCCCGCGCCCTTCGCGGCGAGCGCGATCCTCGAAGCGGCGGACGCCGGCGTGGCCCTCATCGTCGCGATCACCGAGGGCGTGCCGGCGAACGACATGATCCGCGTGAATGCCTTCGTGCACGACCGGGGAGCGCGGCTGATCGGCCC
>JACCXV010000042.1 GCA_013696835.1 Gemmatimonadota bacterium
CGATCACCCGCTGCAGCCGGTCCTTCGGCGCCCCCTGAGGCTTCAGGAGAACGGCGGACAGCGCCGGGGAGAGCGTCAGCGAGTTGAAGGCGGAGATGAGCGTCGAGAAGGCGATCGTGAGCGCGAACTGGCGGTAGAACTGGCCGGTGAGGCCGCTGATGAAGGCGATGGGAACGAAGACGGCGCAGAGGACGAGCGCGATGGCGATGATCGGTCCGCTCACCTCCTGCATGGCCCGGTAGCTCGCCTCACGAGGCGACAGGCCGCGCTCGATGTGGCGCTCGACGTTCTCGACGACCACGATCGCGTCGTCCACGACGATCCCGATGGCGAGCACCAGGCCGAACAGCGAGAGCGTGTTGATCGAGAAGCCGAACGCGAGCATGAAGAACATCGTGCCCACGATCGACACCGGAACCGCGAGCAGGGGGATGATCGAGGCGCGCCAGGTCTGCAGGAACAGGACCACCACCAGGACGACCAGCAGCACCGCGATCAGCAGCGTGATGACGACCTCGCGGATCGACTCGCGCACGTTGATCGTGGGATCGTAGACGATGCTGTAGTCCACGCCCTCGGGGAAATTCTTCTTCAGCTCCTCCATGGTCGCCCTCACGCTCGACGAGAGCGCGAGGGCGTTCGACCCGGGAGCCTGGAAGATGCCGATCCCCGCGGCCTGCTTGTTGTCGAGCAGCGAGCGGAGGGAATAGCTTCCGGCGGCGAGCTCGATCCGGGCCACGTCACGCAAGCGCGTGAGCTCGCCGCTGGCCCCCGTCTTGACGATGATCTCACCGAACTCCCGCTCGTCGACCAGCCGGCCCCGCGCGTTTACGCTGAGCTGGTAGTCCATCCCGGCCGGCATCGGCGGGGCGCCCACCACGCCCGCTGCCACCTGCACGTTCTGCTCCCGTATGGCGCGCACGACGTCCCCCGCGGAGAGATCGCGGGCGGCGACCTTCTGGGGATCGAGCCAGACGCGCATGGCGTAATCCCCGCCGCCGAAGACCTGAACCTGGCCCACGCCCGGAAGCCTGGCGATCACGTCCTTCACCTGCAGCAAACCGTAGTTCCGCAGGTAGGTCATGTCGTAGCGGTCGTCCGGCGAGACCAGGTGCACGACCATCGTGAGATCGGGCGAGCTCTTCACGGTCGTCACGCCCAGCTGGCGGACCTCTTCCGGCAGCCGCGGCAGCGCCTGGGCGACGCGGTTCTGCACCTGTACCTGCGCGATGTCGATGTCCGTGCCGATCTGGAACGTCACCGTGAGCGTGAGGACGCCGTCGGCGGTCGCCTGCGACGACATGTAGAGCATCTTCTCCACGCCGTTGATCTGCTCCTCGAGCGGTGCCGCGACGGTCTCGGAGAGGGTGCGGGGGTTGGAGCCGGGATAGATGGCGTTCACGACGACGGAGGGCGGAACGACCTCGGGGTATTCGCTGATGGGCAGCGCGAGCATCGCGAGCACGCCGGCGAGGAAGATCGCGATCGAGAGTACGCCGGCGAAGATCGGCCGGTCGATGAAGAAGTGCGCGAAGTTCATTCGGGGGCGGCCGCGGCGGAGTCGGACACCATGGGCTCTTCCTGCGGGTTCACCGTTATGCCGGGACGCACCCGCTGCAGCCCGTTGACGACGATCCGTTCGCCGGCCTCCAGGCCGGAGGACACGATTCGGAGTCCTTCGACCAGTCGGCCGAGCTCGATCCGGCGATACTCGACCGTGTTGTCGGCCTTCAGGACCAGCACGAACTTCTTGTCCTGGTCGGTTCCGATGGCGGAATCACGGACCAGAACGGCCCGGTAGCGGCCGCTGCCGATCAGCTTGAGGCGCGCGAAGAGGCCGGGCGTGAACATGCCCCGCGCGTTGGAGAACACCGCGCGCGCACGGATGGTGCCGGTGGAGGGATCGAGCTGGTTGTCCACGAAATCCACGTACCCCTCGTGTGGGAAGCCCTCCTCGTTCGAGAGCCCCAGAAAGATCGGGTTCCGGGAGTCGCGGGAGCTCGCGCGCTCTCCGGACCGGGAGAGGCGTCCGTACTTCAGGTAGGTCTGCTCGTCGCCTTCGAAGTAGACGTAGATGGGATCGATCGACATCACGGTCGTGAGCAGCGTGGCGCTCGGGGGGCCCGCGTCCACGAGGTTCCCTGCGGTGACCTCGGCGCGGCTGACCCGCCCGTCGATCGGCGAGCGCACCCGTGTCCATTCCACGTCGAGCCGCGCCTGTGCCACGTTCGCCTCGGCTGCGCGGATCGACGCCCCGCTCTCCTCCAGCGCCGCCGCGCGGATGTCGAACTCCTCCCGCGAAATGGCTTCCTTGGCGACCAGCGTCTGCGCACGCTCCAGGTCACGCTTCGCGAGCTCCGCCTGGGTCCGCGTGCGCTCGAGCTCCGCCTGCGCCCGGTCGAGCTCCGCCTGGTAGGGCCGGGGATCGATCACGAAGAGGAGATCGCCCTTGCGCACCTCCGTGCCCTCGGTGAACCCCACGCGCTGGATCTTGCCGGAGACCTGCGGGCGAATCTCGACCGCGTCCACGGCCTGCAACCGGCCCGTGAACTCGTCCCATTCATTGATCTCCCGCCCGATGACGGTGGCGACTGTGACCTGGGGGGCCGGCGGCGGTGGGGGAGCGTCCCCGCCGCAGCCGGACGCGATCAGCGCGATCAGGGTGAGCCCGAACCGGCAGGCTGGGGAGAGACGAAGAGCGGGAGCGAATCGCATGTCGGAAGCTCCGGATGACGGTGCGGGAGGGGTGGACCGGAAGGTGGCCCCCCGTCTGCCACGTGCTGCGGATGGCTCACCTGTACGCGGCGCAGCGGGGATTCTTTCCCGGAACGTTTCCCGGGATTGACGGCCTGGAGTGGCGCTGGGGAAGCGATGGCCTCGAGTGGCGCCCGCGGGCCGGGTCCTGCTCAGCGACCGACGTGCGCCATCATCGGCTCGGGATACCGCTCGCCTGCCGCCGCGCCGCGTGGCGCGACCTCGTCGATCCGCCGCTGGTCGTCGTCGGTGAGCTCCACGTCCAGCGCCGCGGCGTTCTCCTCGAGGTACTTGCGCCGCTTCGTGCCGGGGATCGGCACGACGTCGTCGCCCTGTGCGAGCACCCACGCCAGGGCGAGCTGGGCGGCCGTGCACCCCCGGGCGCGCGCGATCTCGTCGATGCGGGCGACGAGGTCGAGGTTCCGCTGGAAGTTCTCGCCCTGGAAGCGGGGCGATTGGCGCCGGTAGTCATCCTCGGCCAGGTCCTCGAAGCGACGGATCTGGCCGGTGAGGAAGCCGCGTCCGAGCGGGCTGTAGGCGACGAACCCGATGCCGAGCTCACGGCAGGCGGGGAGGATCTCGTCCTCGGGGTCCCGGCTCCACAACGAGTATTCGGTCTGGAGCGCGGCGATGGGATGCACCGCGTGCGCGCGACGCAGCGTCTCCGGGCTCGCCTCCGAGAGGCCGAGCCAGCGCACCTTTCCCTCCTCCACGAGACGAGCCATGGCGCCGACGGTGTCCTCGATCGGCGTGTCCGGATCCACCCGGTGCTGATAGTAGAGGTCGATCACATCGACGCCCAGACGGCGCAGGCTTCCCTCGCAGGCCGTGCGAAGGTACTCGGGACGCCCGTTGATGGCGCGCGCCTCCGGATCGCCGGTGCGATCGATCCCGAACTTCGTCGCCAGCACGACCTCGTGGCGCCGTCCGCGGATGGCACGGCCGACGAGCTGCTCGTTGGTATGCGGCCCGTACATGTCCGCCGTGTCGAGGAACGTCACGCCCAGCTCGAGCGCGCGGTGGATCGTCGCCACCGACTCCTCGTCGTCACGCCC
>JACCXV010000060.1 GCA_013696835.1 Gemmatimonadota bacterium
AGACGCGCACGTTCTGAAGGCGTTCGAACCCGGGGGCTGGGTCAGCTCGGTCGGCGTGCGAAGATCGCCTGCACCGCCTGGATCGTGTCGGCCTCCTGGGGCGACTTGTCGGGCCGATACGCCTTCACGCGCGCAAACCTGAGGGCGACGCCGCCCGGATAACGCGCGCTCGTCTGCACGCCGTCGAACGCCACTTCCACGACCAGCTCCGGCAGCACGTGGACGGTCCAGTCGTCCCGCTCCCGCTCGCGAGCGAGCAGCTCCTGCGTCTGCCAGGCGAGCATTTCGTCGGTGAGCCCCTTGAAGGTCTTACCGAGCATCACGAACCCGCCGCTGTCGGGATCGCGGGCGCCCAGGTGGAGATTGCTGAGATATCCCCGGCGGCGCCCGTGCCCCCACTCCGCGGCGAGCACGACGAGGTCGAGCGTGTGCGCCACCTTGACCTTGCGCCACGCCCGCCCCCTCCGCCCGGCCTCGTAGGGGGCTCGGAGGTCCTTGACCATGACTCCCTCGTGTCCGCGCAGCAGCGCCTCGGCGACGAAGGGCCGGGCGGCGCCGGCGTTCGAGGCGATCAGGCGCGGGACGAGGAGCGCCGCAGGCAGCACCTGCGCCAGAACCGTGAACCGCTCCGCGGCCGGCTGGTCCAGCAGGTCCCGTCCCTCGATGTGCAGCAGGTCGAAGAAGAAGGCAGATAGCGGCAGCTCACGGCGCAGCGCCTCCACCTCCAGCCTGCTGCCGAACCGCCGCATGGTATCCCGAAAGGCGAGCGGAGAGCCGTCGGAACGCAGGGCGATCGTCTCGCCGTCGAGGAGGAGGCTGCGGATGGGCAGCGAGCCGACGGACTCGACCAGCTCGGGCACTGCGGCGGTGACGTCGTTCAGGCGCCGCGAGAAGATTCGCACCTCGCTGCCGTCCTTGTGAATCTGGACGCGGGCCCCGTCCAGCTTCCATTCGACGGCGGCTTCATCCAGACCGTCGAGGGCGGCATCGAGGTCATCGGCGGGCTGCGCGAGCATGGGCTGGAGCGGTCGCAGGAGCTGCAAACGAAATTGGGCCAGCCCGGGGAGGCCCTCGAGGAGGGCAGCCCGGGCCACCGCCCGGAGGTCCCCCGCGAAAAGAGCTGCCCGACGCACGTCGGCCGGCGGGACCTCCGCGGCAGCCGCCAGCGCTTCCGTCATCAGTCCTGCCAGGGCCCCCTGGCGAACCTCGCCCAGCAGCAGCCTCGTGAGGAAATCTCGTTCGGCAGCGGTTGTGCGGCCGAACAGAGCGGCGAGCAGGTGCCGCCGCTCGGACGCCGAGCCGCTCCCCGTCGTGCTCCGCAGGTTGCCCAAAGCGGCGTCCACGTCCAGGAGGGAGAGCGCGGGGGCCTCGGGTGCCGGGCCGCTCGCGAGGTCACGGAGGCGTGCCCACCCGACGCCGATCCGTCCCTGGGGTAGCTCACCGGAGAGGTAGGAGACCGCCACCTCGATCTCCGCAGGGTCCAGGCGTCGCAGCAGAGCGGCGAGGCGGGCGATCTTCTCCCTGCGTGCCCGCGTGGCTCCGACACCGGCAGAGGTTGCGACGAGGTCGGCGAGCAGCATGGCAGGAGTGCTGGCGGCCTCGGTGGCCAGGAGCAGCGGCTAGCCCGCCGAGTACTCCTCCAGAACCGTGACCTCGTCCCGCGCATTCGGCACGGCGCAGAGGAACTCGAAGGGCTCGTCACCCTCCACCCTGTACCAGTGCGGCATCCCGGCGGGTATGAACACGACGCTCCCGGCGCGGACGTCCACCACGTCCTCGCCGATCCCGATGCTGGCGCGGCCACCGAGAACGTATTGTTCGTGCTCCACGGAGTTCGTGTGCTTCGGCATCCCGCCGCCGGGCTGCATCACGAACCGCCGCAGGGCGAAGTTCGGGGCCTCGTCGGCGCCGATCAGCACCTGACGTGTGGTGCCCCTCGCGCCGCCAACCGTCTCGGCTGCGATCTCGTGAACCGCCCTCACGACTCCCGAGGATGCCTTCTCCATGTCGCTCACCTTTCTGCAGTGGCCACGCACGTCCTTGGGTGACCCCTCATGATGGGGCACCCCGATCGGCGCCGCCATCCGAGCGCTCCAGCCGGCCCCCGCCTCTCCCACGCCACGGGGCCGTGAGCGCCCGCCGTCCGGAGCTGTCCCTGGCAGAGGCGCGGCGCGTCGCTCTGGCGGCGCAGGGCTTCGACCGGCCGCGGCCTGGTGGGCGAGTGGATGCGGGGCATCTGCGCCGCACCATTCAGCGCCTCGGTCTGCTGCAAATCGACTACGTCAACGTCCTCGTGCCGGCGCACTATCTCGTGCCGTTCTCGCGGCTCGGGCCGTACGACAGGTCCCTGCTCGATGATCTGGTTCATCGGCGCCGCGAGTTCACCGAGCAGTGGGCCCACGAAGCCTCGATCGTGCCAGTCGAGGCATGGCCGCTATTGCGTCACCGCATGCAGGGAGACGACCGGCGCTCGCGGGCCTTCACGGTGTTCATCGCACGCCATGCGAGCTTCGCCGCGCAGGTGCTCGAAAACGTGCGGATGAACGGCGCCGTGACCGCCGCAGACGTTCCGGAGCCGGACGGCTCGCGCGGGTCGACCCCGTGATCTGGCATCGACCGCGGGTGGAGCGCCTCTTCGGATTCGAATACCGCATCGAGATCTACGTGTCGCGGCCGAAGCGCCGCTGGGGCTACTACGTGCTTCCCTTCCTGCTCGGCGATGGCCTCGTCGCACGGGTGGATCTCAAGGCCGACCGGCCGCGGGCCCGCCTGCTCGTCTCGTCCGCCCATGTCGAAGGGCAAGCCGGCCCGGCCGTCGTGGCGCAGGCCCTGGCCCACGAGCTCTGGACGCTCGCGAGCTGGCTGGGACTCGGGGCCATCGCTGTCGGCCGACGGGGCGCGCTGGCGCGCGTGCTCGCCGCCGCGGTCCGATCCGAGGCGGCGGCGGGATCCGGGATGTATCGCGGGGGCCGCATCCCTCCTCTCCTGACCTAGGCATGCGCATCCTCGCGAGCTCATCAACCAGGAAGGAGCCCCGGCGTGATTTCCCTCGTCCGAAGCAGGTTCACCCTCACCGCGCTCTCCCTCGTCCGAAGCAGGTTCGCCCTGACCGTGCCTCTGGCACTCCTCGGCCTCCTGCCGTTTCCCCTCGCGGCCCAGGACTACGAGTTCACGCAGATCAGCGTTCGACGGAGCTTCGATCCGTTCGGCCTTGGGACCCCCAGCATCAACGCGCGGGGAGAGGTGGCCTTCACGGGTTTCCTGATCTCGGGCGTCACCGGCATCTTCCGCGGCGCGGGCGGGGACGTCACCCTCATCGCCGACGACTCGGGACGGATCAGCTTCCTGGGCGTGAACCCTTCGATCAACGACCTCGGAGACGTGTCGTTCGCCGCGGGGCTCGAGCGCGGCGGTGAAGGCATCTTCCGCGGAAACGGCGGGCCGCTCACCACCATCGCGACGACCGAGCCCGGACGCTTCAACTTCTTCGGCTTCGACACGTCGCTGAACAACCAGGGGGTGGTAGCCTTCAAAGCCGAGCTCGACAGCTTCGACGAAGGGCTGTTCGCCGGGGACGGCAGTGGGGTCGTACCCATCTACCGCGCGTCGACGAGCCGCTTCACCGGGGAAGACTCCGGCCCGTCCCTGAACGACGCGGGCCCCGCATCCGGCAGCCCGGGAAGCCTGGCGCAGGTCAAGGTGGCTTTCTCGGAGCGCACGGACGCGGGTCGTACCGGGAACTTCCTGTTCCGCTCCGGGGACTTCACCACCATCGCCCTCGCGAGCGACGCCGGCCGCATCGGCTTCGTCGAGATCCCCTCGTTGAACGATGCGGGCCAGGTGGCCTTTCACGCGTTCCTGAACAACGCTCCCCACGAAGCCATCCTCGTGGGGGATGGCAGGAGCCTGTCAACCATCGCCACCACGGTCGCACGCTTCCGCAGCTTCCGGAACCCGTCCCTGAACGACGAGGGGGCGGTCGCCTTCTTCGCGGAGCTGGACACGGGCGAACAGGGGATCTTCCTTCGCAACGACTCCGCTTCGCCGATCATACGCGTGATCGGCACCGGCGACCGGCTGGATGGTTCGACCGTCACCAGCCTGTCGTTCGCCAGGGAAGGACTGAACGACGAGGGTCAGCTCGCGTTCCTGGTGCAACTCGGGGACGACCGGACCGCCATCTTCCGGGCAACGCCGCTTCCATGAAGGGTTCCCGGGCAGCCGATCGTTGCAACGCATCTCGGGGGTGACGGTCCGGCTCTTCGCGGCGGCCGCATTGGCGCTGGCCACGACCGCCTGCGCCGGCGCACGCGATGCCAGACGCGCCCCCCGGATCGTCTACGATCTGCTGATCACGGGCGGCCGGATCGTGGACGGAACGGGATCTCCGTCGGTCGCAGGCGACCTGGCCGTCGTCGGTGATCGCATCGTGGCTATCGGCCCCCCGGGGAACGCGGACGAGGGGGCGGGGGCGCGCGACACGATCGACGCGAGAGGTTTCGTGGTGGCCCCGGGCTTCATCGACATGCTCGGCCATTCGGAGTTTCGCCTGCTCGCCGACGGCGGGGCGCTCTCGAAGATTACGCAGGGGATCACGACCGAGATCACGGGTGAGGTGACGAGCGTCGTGCCGGCAAGCGCCCGTCCTCGGGCGGAACGCCGGCGCGAGATCGCGCCCTGGGGCGTGACGTACACGTGGAACGACCTCGACGGCTACTTCAGGACCCTCGAGGAGCGGGGCACCGCGATCAATCTCGGCACCTGGGTGGGCCTCTCCTCCCTGTGGCTGCACGGCGTCGGTCCCGAGGACCGGCGGCCCACTCTCGCCGAGATGCGGGCCATGGAAGAGGCCCTGGCGGCTGCGATGGAGCAGGGCTCGTTCGGCCTCTCCAGCGGTCTCGCCTACGCGCCCGGTCGATACGCCACGACCGACGAGATCGCCCGGCTCGCCGGAGTCACCGCGGCGGGCGGAGGCATCTACGCCACGCACATGCGAAGCGAGGGAGACGGGCTTCTGGATGCGATCGCCGAGGGCATTGCCGTCAGCGAGCGATCGGGCGCGCCCGTCCTCATCCACCACCTGAAGGCGAGCGGACGCGGCAACTGGGGCAGGATGACCGAAGCGGTAGCGGCGATCCAGGCCGCGCGCGACCGGGGCGTGGACGTGATGGCCAGCGTCTATCCCTACACCGCATCCAGCACGGGCCTCGACGCGATCCTCCCCGCCTGGGCGCAGGGTCCGACCCCCGAGGAGACCCTGGCACTACTGCGCGACCCCGCGCTCCGCGACAGCCTCGAGACGTTTCTCTCCGGCGTGACCGCGGCCGGCCAGCCTGAGCTGGCGACGAGCGCGGGTGGAGCCGCCGGAGTGCAGATCTCAGACATGATCGCCGACTCGCTCGCCCGCTACGAGGGGATGCGGCTCGACGCCGTGGCGAGCGCTCGGGGGCAGAGTCCCGCGGCGGCGCTGATCGACCTGCTCGTGGCCGACGACCTGCGCTCCTCCGCCATCTATTTCTCGATGGACGAACTCGATCTCGTCACCGCCCTCCGCCAGCCGTGGACGATGATCGCCAGCGACGCGGGCGCCCGGGAGCTCGACGGTCCGCTCTCCACCGACACGCCTCACCCGCGCGCGTTCGGCACCTTTCCGCGCATCCTCTGCCGCTACGTCCGCGAGCAGGGCGTCCTCACGCTCGAGGAAGCGGTCCGCAGGATGACGTCGCTCCCCGCCTCGCGCGCGGGGCTCGCGGAGCGGGGCGCCCTCGGGCGCGGGCTCTACGCCGACATCGTGGTCTTCGACCCAGCGTCAGTCTGCGACCGCGCCACCTTCGAGCACCCGGAGCGCATCTCGGTCGGGATCGAGCACGTGATCGTCAACGGCGTCGCCGTGCTCCGCGACGGTACCCCCACCGGGGAGCGCCCGGGCCGAGGCCTCCGGTTCCGCGGGACGGGAAGATGAGATCGGATGGCATGGAGCTCGTCCTTCACGACAGTGCACCCCTGTCTTTCGAAGAGCGTCGGCGCGCCTTCGTCGGCTTCGAGCCCGCTCGAAGCGGCGTGTTCTGGACCGCATACTCGAGAGTCACGATGCCGGTCCCGTACACCTTGTGGCCGGTCAGCTTCAGCTCGGTCCGCCTCGCCGGAGACGGCAGCAGCGGGATGCCGCCGCCGAGCAGCACCGGGATGATCGCAACCTCGGCGGTATCTACGAGACCGGCGTTGAGGAGGCTGCGGAAGAGCGACCCGCCGCCGAAGAGCCAGATGTCCTTTCCCTCCTCGGCGCGCAGCGCGGTCACCGTCTCCTCCCACCCCTCACCAAGGACCGTGATGTTCCGATGATCGCCCTGTCGCAGCGTGCGAGAGACGACAAAGGTCCTCATGCCTGGCATTCGGGCTCTTCCTGCGCCTGCCATCGGCTCGAACGTCCGGCGTCCCATGAGGATGGTGTCGAACTGCTCGAACAGCGCGCGGAAGTCGATGTCCGGATCCATGAGGATCCAGTCGGCCTCGCCGTCCGGGCCCGCGATGTACCCATCCAGGCTCGAGGCGACCACATAGCGGATCCGGCGCATCGGACGTCCCGGCGGTGGAAGGCGTTTCAGAGGGTCGATCGCACCACGACGGAGGCGAATCGTCGCAGCAGCGAGCTGGACTGGGGCGAATTCAGTCCGTCCACCAGCTCGGCGTAACCTCTCCGTCGCCCTGGCCCGGAGGGCCCGTGTGGGGCGCCCCGAAGACCAGCACCTCCGCACCGTCGGCACCGGCCTCGAAGCTGCGCATGGTGTCGTTCGAGACGCGAATCGCGTCCCAGGCGCGGAGCTCGACGATCTCGTCGTCGAGCTTGGCCCGAGCGCTGCCGCTGAGCACCACGTAGATCTCCTCCTGCAGCTTGTGCCGGTGTCCGAAAGGGACTCGGAAGTTCGGCGCCAAGCGCTGGTAGCTGACGCCCGACTTCTCCAGGCCCAGCGGAACGGTCGCGAAGCGAGCCTCCAGGCTGGGCGCGAGTCCGAACTTGGGCGCCTGGTCCTCGACCTGCTTCAGGTTGACGATCGTGAATCCCGCCATTGTACGCCCCCCCTCCGGGTTGATGCCGCCACAGGATCCTGCCTCAGCCGGGCCTTGCTGTCCAGGCGCATCTCCCGTTCTGTGAGGCGTTCACCATTCGCCCTATTCGCCGTACATCTCCGTGATGAGGCGCCGCAGCGCGCTCGCGTCGTTCTCGGACAGCGTGGCGAGCTTTCTGCCGT
The DNA here is from genome assembly GCA_013696835.1 of Gemmatimonadota bacterium. Lineage (GTDB taxonomy): Bacteria > Gemmatimonadota > Gemmatimonadetes > JACCXV01 > JACCXV01 > JACCXV01. The sequence continues at coordinate 7,251 of JACCXV010000060.1, forward strand.
ACTTACAACGCCGTGGTGGCAACAGCAGGCGCCTCTCGCGCGCGGGTTCGAAATCTCCAATTGAAGTTGACTGGGCGGCCCGGCATACTGATTCCCGGTTCGACGCTTGAGCCGGCCGGACTGCCCCGCAGGCAGGATACGACCTCTTGCCGCCCACTCCATGATCGCCGTCACGACACCGTCGGAAGACCCCTTCGGCTTCGCCGAATCCCGCGAGAGGCGTGAATCCGCGGCACGCCGCACCGCGGATGACAGCGGGGGAGATCCGCGCGTGCGGTGCGCCAACGGTCACGCCGTCCGGCCGGGCGGCGACTACGTCCTCTACTGGATGATCGCAGCGCGGCGGACGAGCTCCAGCTTCGCCCTCGACCGTGCCGTGGCGTGGGCTCGTCAGCTGGCGAAGCCCCTGGTCGTTCTGGAAGCGTTGCGGGCCGGATACCCCTGGGCATCGGACCGCCTGCATCGGTTCGTGCTCGACGGTATGCGCGACAACGCGCGGGCCTTCCTGCGCGTTCCGGTGCTCTACCATCCCTACGTGGAGCCCACGATCGGTGCGGGCAAGGGGCTCCTGAACGCGTTGGGCGCCCGCGCATGCGTGGTCGTCACGGACGACTTCCCGTGCTTCTTCCTGCCCCGCATGGTCGCCTCCGCGGCGCAGCAGCTGGCGGTACGGATGGAGGTCGTGGACGGCAACGGGCTCCTTCCCCTGGCGGCAGCCGATCGCGCCTTCACGGCCGCGAGCCACTTCCGGCGCTTCGCCCAACGAGAGCTCCCGCGCCACCTCGGCCGCTTTCCCCGTTCGAAGCCCTTCGCCGGCACGGCACTCCCACCTCCGCCGCAGCTTCCGCCTGAGATTGCCGACCGCTGGCCCGCGGCACCGGCGGCGCTGCTCGCGGGAGAGGTGGCCGAGCTCGAGAAGCTGCCCATCGACCATGCCGTGGAGCCCGTGGACCTTCGCGGCGGATCCCGCCCGGCCCGCTCGGCGCTCCGCGCCTTCGTCACCCGGCGCCTGGAGCGCTACGCCGATGCGCACCGCGAGCCGGAGTCGCATGCGACCAGCAGGCTCTCTCCGTACCTGCACTTCGGGCACGTCTCGGCGCACGACGTGTTCGCAGCGGTGATGAACGCGGAGGGCTGGTCGGGGGACCGGCTGGCGTCGCGGGGAGCCACCGGGGCGCGAGCGGGATGGTGGGATGCGAGCCCGTCCGCCGAGGCGTTTTTGGATCAGCTCGTGGTCTGGCGGGAGCTGGGATTCAACATGTGCCACAGGCGCCCGCACGACTACGACCGCTACGAGTCTCTGCCCGACTGGTCGCGCGCCACGCTGGAGAGACACGGGCGCGACCCGCGCCCCCACCTCTACCGCCGGCGAGACTTCGAGGCAGCCGACACTCACGACGAGCTGTGGAACGCCGCCCAGGGGGAGCTGCTGCGCGACGGCTGGTTTCACAACACGATGCGCATGCTCTGGGGCAAGAAGATCCTGGAATGGTCCCGCTCGCCCCGGGAGGCGCTCGCGACCATGACCGAGATCATGAACCGCTGGTCGCTGGACGGTCGCAACCCGAACTCCTACACGGGGTATCTCTGGACGCTCGGCCGCTACGATCGTCCGTGGCCGGAGCGGCCGATCTATGGCAGCGTCAGGAGCATGAGCTCGCGGAATACCGCTCGGAAGGTGTCGGTCGGCGGCTACATCGCGACGTACGGGGGTGCGCCCCAGCTCGACCTGATCCCGCCCGAGGGCTGACGCTCGACGGCAGGAGTCACCGCCAGTCCGAGCTCCACTGTGCGCGCTTGGTTGCGCGTGCTCGACAGGACGGGCATCACACACGACGATTCGTGAGACGGAAAAGGGAGGTCATATGCGCTGGACTCGCGGAGGACGGAGCGGCAACATCGAGGACCGGCGGGGGTCGCGTGCCCTGGGTGGGGGGCTCGGGCTGGGAGGCATGCTGCTCCTCCTCGTGCTGAGCCTCGTGTTCAAGCAGGACTTCTTGAGCCTCGTCCAGACGGGAACCGAGCCCGGTCCGGCCACGGAAGCGCCTCCGGCGAACACCACGCCGGAGGAGGAGAGGATGGTCGAGTTCGTCTCGTTCGTGCTCGACGACGCGCAGAGCACATGGTCGCAGCAGCTCTCGGCGAGCGGAAGCGGATACACCGCGGCGAAGCTCGTGCTGTTCCGGGACGCCGTTCGCTCGGGCTGCGGCACCGCCCAGTCCGCGGTCGGACCCTTCTACTGCCCGCTCGACCAGAAGGTGTACATCGACCTCGGGTTCTACGAGGAGCTGGGGCAACGGTTCGGAGCCCCAGGAGACTTCGCGCAGGCCTACGTCCTCGCGCACGAGATCGGGCACCACGTGCAGCATCTCCTCGGCACGGACGAGCGCGTGCGCCGAGGGCAGGCCGAACGTCCCGATCAGCGAAACGAGCTCTCCGTCGCGCTGGAGCTGCAGGCCGACTGCTACGCCGGGGTGTGGGGCCACTCGACGGCGCAACGCAACCTGCTCGAGGCCGGCGACATCGAGGAGGGGCTGGGGGCGGCCGCCGCCGTCGGCGACGACCGGCTGCAGCGTCAGACCACCGGACGGGTGGTGCCAGACTCCTTCACCCACGGCTCGTCCGAGCAGCGCGCACAATGGTTCCGGCGCGGCTTCGACTCCGGGGATCCCTCAGCCTGCGACACCTTCTCGCCCGCCGCCTGAAGCTGCTGGTCGTCTCGCCGAGGCCCGGCCGGCCATCCCCGGGGAGGCGAGCGGCGTGTAGATTCGGCTCGCCATGACCTCGACAGAGACTGCAGCCGACCTGTCGCGCCTGCGGATCGACCGCTCGCCACGGCCGGCCCCGGGAGGCTCGCGTGCCTTCCGGCGCGTGCTCCTGATCGGCGTTCCACTCGTTCTCGCCGCGGCCGCCGCCCTGGTTCTGCGGCAGGGTGCGGGCGCGGTGGACGTAAAGGTCGCGCGGGCCGAGGTTCGCGGCGGCGGCTCGGGCGTCCCGAGCGGCATCACCGCCAACGGCTACGTCGTGGCGAGGACCAAGGCCTCCGTCGCGTCCAAGATCTCCGGCCGGCTGGACTTCCTCGGGGTGACGGAAGGCTCGAAGGTGGAGAAGGGCGAGGTGATCGCGCGGCTGGAGAGCGCCGACTACGTGGCGGGTCTCTCGCAAGCCCGGGCGGACGTGGCCCGCGCCCGCGCCGCGCTCATCGAGGCCCGCGCCGATCGCGACCAGCTGCGCCGCGACGACGACCGCATGCGCCGGCTCCTGGAGGGCGGCATGATCTCGCAGCAGCAGGCGGAGGCCGTGGCTGCGAACCTGGCTGCCGCCGAAGCCCGCGTCTCGGTCGAGCAGGCTCAGGTGCAGGCCTCGCAGGCGGCCGTCGAGATCGCGACGGCGAACTTCGAGAACACCGTCATCCGGGCTCCTTTCGACGGCACGGTCCTGCGCAAGGATGCGGAGGTGGGCGAGGTCGTGGCGCCGTCGGTGACCGGTGGCGGCCTCACGCGCGGCGCCGTGGTAACGATGGCGGATCTCGCGACGCTCGAGGTCGAGGTGGACGTCAACGAGGCGTACATAGCGCGCATCCGGGACGACCAGCCCGCACGCGTCCAGCTGAACGCCTATCCGGATACCACCTTCGCGGGTGAGGTGCGCCAGATCGTCCCCACGGCGGACCGGCAGAAGGCAACCGTGCTCGTCAAGGTGAGCATCCTCGACAGAGATCCTCGCATCCTCCCGGAAATGGGGGCCAAGGTCGAGTTCGCGGAGGACGCCGGGGAGGCGAGCGCGGGCCCGGCGCGGATCTTCGTGCCGGCCGCCGCCGTGCGGGATGTCGGCGGCCGGCAGCTGGTCTGGCTGGTGCGTGACGAGCGGCTGGAGCGGCGCGAGGTGGAGGCCGGCCCCGTTTCGGGAGACTGGCGGGAGGTGCGTTCCGGCCTGACGGGAGGAGAGCAGGTTGTCGTTGAGGGCCCCCGGGAGCTCGCGGAGGGAGCCCGGGCCAGCGTGGTGGCGTCCTGAGCGATGGAGGAGCATGGCGCTCGTCGAAGTCCGCGGATTGACCAAGACGTACCAGAGGGATGCCCAGGTGATCCCGGTCCTCGAGAACCTCGACCTGGACATCGAGAAGGGCGAGTTCATGGCGCTCATGGGGCCCTCCGGCAGCGGCAAGTCCACGCTGCTGAACCTCCTCGCCGGCCTCGACCACCCGACGTCCGGGTCGATCCGCGTGGAGGGCCAGGAGGTCAGCGGCATGAGCTCGCGTCAGCTCGCCACCTGGAGGTCGCGACATGTCGGCTTCATCTTCCAGCGTTACAACCTGCTCCCCGTCCTCACCGCCTTTCAGAACGTGGAGCTCCCGCTCTTGCTCACGAGCCTCTCGAAGAAGGAGCGCCGCGATCACGTGCACACGTCGCTGAACGTCGTCGGGCTGGCCGACCGCGTCGATCACTACCCCCGACAGCTCTCGGGCGGCCAGGAGCAGCGGGTCGGAATCGCGCGCGCGATCGTCAGCGATCCCACGCTGATCCTGGCGGACGAGCCTACCGGCGATCTCGACGCCGTTGCCGGAGACGAGATCCTCACGCTGCTGGAGCGGCTGAACTCGGAGTTCGGGAAGACGATCGTGATGGTGACGCACGATCCGCGGGCCGCAGACCGCTCGCATCGCATCATGCATCTCGAGAAGGGCGTGCTCACCCGATGAGGGGCCCGTGAAGTTCGCGCGGCTCGTCTGGGCCAATCTCCGTCGCAACAAGCGGCGCACGATCCTCACCACGCTCAGCGTGGCGGTGGCGCTCTTCCTCTTCGCCACCCTGCGCTCCGTGCTCACGACACTGGCAGGCGCCGCGGAGGTGGGGAGCGAGACGCGCCTGATCACGACCAACACGATCTCGATCGTGTTCCCGCTCCCGCAGTCCTACTACGAGCGCCTGCGAGCCATGGAGGGGGTCGAGGCGGTCTCCTGGGCCAACTGGTTCGGCGGCGTCTACCGCGACCCGCAGGACTTCTTCGCCTCCTTCGCGGTCGATTCCGACACCTACTGGCCGATCTATCCCGAGATCGAGGTGCCCCCCGAGCAGCTCCGGGCATACATGGGCGAGCGCACGGCGGCGATCGTGGGGCCGGAGCTGATGAAGCGGTACGGGTGGAAGGTCGGGGACCGCGTATCGCTGCGCGGCACGATCTATCCTGGGGACTGGCCGTTCACGATTCGCGGCGTGTATCGCGCCACGACGAAGTACATCGACGAAGCCTCCTTCATGTTCCATTGGGACTATCTGTACGAGAAGTCCGATCGCCAGGCCGACGTCGGCTGGTACATCCTGCAGCTCTCGGATCCCGCTCTCGCTCCGGCAGTGGCCAAGCGGATCGACGACACGTTCCGCAACTCCAGTGCCTCCACCGAGACCGCTACGGAGCGCGCCTTCCAGGCGAGCTTCATCACGATGTGGGGGAACGTCGGGTTCTTCCTGAACGCCATCGGCCTGGCCGTATTCTTCGCGATCCTGCTGGTGGCGGCGAACACGATGATGATGGCCGCGCGCGAGCGTACGACCGAGCACGCCGTCCTAAAGGCGCTGGGGTACGGCGACCGCCTGCTGTTCGGGATCGTCATGGCCGAAGCCGCCATCGTGACGCTGCTCGGCGGTCTCATCGGCGTCCTCGCGGCGCGGCTGCTCTTCAGCGCAGCCACGCCGTTCGACTCGTGGATGCCGGGCTTCAGCGTCACCTGGCCGACGATCGGCCTCGGGCTCGCGATCGCCCTCGTGATCGGCCTCATGGCCGGTCTGATCCCGGCCCTGCAGGCCGCGCGCCTGCCGGTCGTCCAGGCGCTGCGGCGCGTAGCCTGAGCATGGCCGTCCCGATCCTCTACAACGTTCGCAGCCTTCGCCAGCGGCCGGTCTCGACCCTCGCCACGGCGCTCGGCATGGCGCTGGTCGTGGCGGTGTTCATCGCCGTCATGGCGCTAGCCAGCGGCTTCAGCGCCGCGCTCGCACGGACCGGCTCCCGCGACAACGCGATCGTGCTGCGGCAGGGCGCGGACTCGGAGCTCGCGAGCGGGCTCGACCGCGACGCCGCCCAGATCATCTCTGCCATGCCGTTCGTGGCTCGCGGCGCGGATGGCCGCCCGCTGGTCAGCCCCGAGGTCTACGTGATCATCAACCTCGATCGCCCCGGCGGAGGTACGGCCAACGTCGTGGCACGCGGCGTCAGCGCACAGGCCTTCGAGGTTCGGAAGGGCGTGCGGGTCGTGGAAGGGAGGACGTTCCGCAGCGGAGCGCCCGAGATCCTGATCGGGAGGAGCATCGCCAGCCGCTTCGGGAGCACCGCGGTCGGCGACAAGCTGCGGTTCGCGAATCGCGACTGGACGGTCGTCGGTCACTTCGAGGCCGGGGGCTCCTCGTTCGAGTCCGAGATCTGGGGCGAGAACGAGCAGTTCATGCCGGCGTTCAGGGGCGAGGTCTTCCAGTCGGTCACGTTTCGCATGCAGGATCCGGCGGCCCTGAAGGGCCTGGAGCAGACGCTCGAGAAGGATCCTCGGCTGCGGGTCGACGTGGAGCGCGAGTACGACTTCTACGCGAACCAGTCCACGCTTCTCACGCAGATCCTGGAGTTCTTCGCCGTGTTCGTCACCTCGATCATGGCCGTGGGGGCCGTCGCGGGGGCGGTGAACACCATGTATGCGGCCGTCGCCAATCGCGCGCCCGAGATCGCCGTGCTCCGCACGCTCGGCTTCCGACCCGCGGCCATCGTGGGATCGTTCCTGCTCGAGTCCGTGGCGATCGCGCTCGCGGGCGGGATCATCGGCTGTCTGCTGGCGCTGCCCATCAACGGCATCACGACCAGCACGACGAACTGGAGCTCGTTCAGCGAGGTCGCGTTCCCGTTCCGCGTGACCCCCGACCTGCTCGCGGCCGGGCTGGCATTCGCCCTGCTCATGGGCCTCGTCGGCGGGTTCTTCCCGGCGCTCAGGGCTGCCCGCATGCCGATCGTCCAGGCCCTGCGGCAGGCCTAGAGACATCTGAACCCGAGGCACGGCCCCCTTCGCGTGCCATGACGCACGGCATGGATCGAGCCCGCACCCGCTCGCGGCTCCTGGCAGGCGTGCTCGTGGTCGCCCTCCTCCTGGCCCTACTCTTCTTTTTCGATTCGCGTTCCTCGGGTCCGCCGCCGCTTCCCGCTCGCAGCGGCCTCGCGGAGTGGACCGCCTACGGCGGGGATGCTCTGGGCTCCCGCTACTCCCACCTCACCGAGATCACGCCCGCCAATGTCACGGCGCTGCGGGTGGCCTGGACCTTCAGGACCGGCGAGACGCCGGAGGCCCACCCCACGGCTGAGCCGACGGCGTTCGAGGCCACGCCGATCGTGCTTGACGGCACGCTGCACCTCTCCACCCCGCTGGGTCGTGTCCTTGCGCTCGACCCGCACACGGGGGAGGAAAGGTGGCGCTACGATGCGCGCGTGGACCCCCTGGTGGAGTTCGGGGACTTCACGAGCCGCGGCGTCTCGGCGTGGTCGGATGAGAGCCTTCCGGCCGGCTCACCCTGCCGTCGGCGGATCTTCGTCGCGACGATTGACGCGCGGCTGATCGCGCTGGATGCGACCCACGGGAGACCCTGTCCCGCCTTCGGAAGCGCGGGCACCGTCGATCTGCGGCGGGACCTGCGAAACCCGCCCGTCGAGACCGCCGAATACGAGGTGACGTCGCCGCCGGCCGTGATCGGCGAGCTGGTGGTCGTCGGGTCGGCGGTTGCCGACAACAACCGCATGGACGCGGTGAGCGGGGAGGTCCGGGCCTTCGACGCGCGCACCGGCGAGCTGCGGTGGACGTGGGACCCCGTCCCGCGAGACTCGACCGACCTCGGCTGGGCGACGTGGGTGGGCCCCCGGGCACACGCCACCGGAGCCGCGAACGCCTGGTCGGTCATCGCCGCCGACGCGGAGCGCGATCTGGTCTTCGTCCCCACGGGTAGCGCGAGCCCCGACTACTTCGGTGGCGAGCGCCGCGGAGCGAACCTCTACGCGAACTCCCTCGTCGCCCTGCGCGCCTCGACGGGGAAGCGGGTGTGGCACTTCCAGGTCGTGCATCATGACCTCTGGGACTACGACGTCGCTGCGCCCCCGGCGCTGGTCACGCTGCGGCGCGATGGACACGCCGTCCCCGCCGTGCTCGTCGCGACGAAGACAGGCCAGTTGTTCGTGCTCCATCGCGAGACCGGCCGGCCCTTGTTCCCCGTGCGGGAACGGCCCGTGCCCACGCGCGCAGTTCCGGGCGAGGAGCCCTGGCCCACGCAACCGTTCTCCTCGCTCCCGGCGCTCAGTCCCCAGACCTTCACCGCGGAGGACGCCTGGGGGCTCACGCCGTTCGACCGGCGCGCCTGCCGGAGGAGCATGGCACGAATGCGCCACGAAGGCCCGTTCACCCCCCCGAGCTTCGAGGGGAGCATCGTCACTCCGCACAACGTCGGTGGCGCCCACTGGGGCGGCGTCGCCTACGATCCCGTGCGGCAGATCGCCGTCGTCCCCGTGAACCGCTTTCCAGCCTACGTGCAGCTTCTGCCCCGGGGCCAATTCGACCCGGAGGAGGCGGAAGACTCGGATTTCGAGTATGCGATGATGCGCGGTACGCCCTATGTGCTGCGGCGTGGGAAGATCCTGTCTCCGCTGGGCCTTCCCTGCACGGCGCCGCCCTGGGGCTCGCTCGTGGCGATCTCCCTGCGGACCGGACGAAAGCTCTGGGACGTGCCGCTCGGGACCACGCGCGACATGGCTTCCTTCCTGGGCATCCCCCTCCCGTTCCGCACCGGAACTCCGAATCTGGGAGGCCCCATCGTCACGGCGGGAGGTCTCGTGTTCATCGCGGCCGCGATGGACGACTACCTCCGGGCGTTCGACATCGAGAGCGGTCGCGAGCTCTGGAAGGCCCGCCTGCCGGCCGGCGCTCAGGCGACCCCCATGACGTACCGGCTGGGCCGGTCGAGCCGGCAGCACGTGGTGATCGCCGCCGGAGGTCACGGCAAGCTCGAGACCACCCGCGGGGATCATGTGATCGCCTTCGCGCTCCCCGCGCTCTCTGAGCGGCGTGCGCGATGAACGGGGAGCCGACCACATGCGATACGACGCGACTGCCGCGGGTCGCGGCCGCCGTGGCCGAGCACTACGAGCTGGGTCTGGAGCTTGGCCGGCTCACCACGGCTGCCGGCGAGCTCGAGCTGGTGGCCTGCGGCACTCCTTCTTGACCGATCCCGAGTTCCTGAGGATCGTGCACCGCGACCTGGACGACGGCCAGCACCGCAACCCCACGGGAAATCCGCACTACTTCACCACCGCCTACTTTCACCGGGCGGACGAGTTGCAGGCCGAGATGGCGGAGGCCGGACTGGAGCAGGTCGCCACCTACGGCATCGAGGGGCCGGGCTGGTTGCTCGCCGATCTGAAGGAGCGGTGGTCCAGGCCCGAGGGGCGGGACGAGATCCTCCTCGCTGCGAGGTCGGTGGAATCCGCGCCATCCCTGGTGGGAGTCAGCGCGCACGTCATGAACGTCGGCAGAAAGACGGAGTCGCCCCGGGGGGAGAGGTCACGTTGCTCGAACGATGGTGCCGCAAGCTCGCTTTCGCCCTCTCCCTCCACCTGATCGCCTGTTCCGGGACCGCGAGGCGCAGCGAAGTGCGGAACGTGACCTTCGGGGAAATCCTGGCGCACACGACGGGCACCACTCCGGAGCGCCTCGCGTACGGCGAAGACCATCTGCAGTTCGGTCATCTGTACCTGCCCGAGGGCGCGGGACCCCATCCGGTCGCGATCGTGATCCACGGCGGCTGCTGGCTCGCGGAGTACGACCTGGGCCACATCAGCCACCTCGCGGCGGCACTCGCCGGTGCGGGCGTTGCGGCGTGGAGCCTCGAGTACCGGCGCGTGGGCGACCCGGGGGGAGGATGGCCCGGCACGTTCGAGGATGTCGCGCGCGGCGCCGACCACCTGCGCGAGCTCGCTGACACGCACCCGCTGGATCCCGATCGCGTCGTCGCGATCGGCCACTCGGCGGGCGGGCACCTCGCGCTGTGGCTTGGATCCCGGGCTTACGGCGCATCCGAAGGCTCGCGCCGGTCCGGGAACCCGATCCGGCTGCGCGGCGTCGTGTCCCTGGCCGGGATCACAGATCTCGGTCGCGCGGTGTCCGAAGAGGTCTGCGGAGATGCGGCCGGTCAGTTGCTGGGAGGGGCGCCGGCTCGGGTTCCGGAGCGCTACCGGCGGAGCTCGCCGCTGGACCTCCTGCCGCTGGGACTACCGCAGCGTCTGATCCACGGAGCGCGCGACGAGATCGTCCCGCTCGCCATGGTTGAGGATTACCGAGCCGCGGCCACGCGAGCAGGAGACGATGTGCGGCTGGTCGTAGCGGCCGACGCCGCCCACTTCGAACTCATCGCGCCCTGGAGCGAGGTCTGGCCGGACGTGCGGGAAGCGGTGATGGAGCTGCTCGGGGAAGAACCCTGAAGACCGGCGTGGATCGCCTGCAGCCTGCCGAGCGACTCTCCTGGAGCCGGCGCGTCATCCTCGCGGCCCTGCCGCTCGGGATGATCCACCATGTGGACCACGTGCTGCGGGTGGACCACAGCGGCTGGCCGTTCATCCCCGAGGTCACCCCGTTCACGTTCAGCTTTCTCGTCTACCCCCTTCTCCTGCTCGCCTTCCAGACGCGGCGGCCCTGGCTTCGCGTCGCGGTCCTGGCGCTTCTCTTCGTGACCGTGCAGTCGGTCCACACCCTGTTCGAGCCTCCCACCCTCCAGTACGCGACATGGGCGCGCGGCTACAGCACGGAGCCGTGGGCGTCCGGCACGCCGAACCTGCTTAACGCCCAGTCGCCAGCGCTCGGAGCGTTCTCGGCGACGGTCGCCGTGTTGCTCGGGGTCGCGCTGCTGATGGCGCTCGTGCTGGCGGCGCTCGAAGCGCGCGAGAGGAGCGGCACCCGAGCGTCCGGCCCACCTGCCGGCGCATGAAAGGCGGCGGGAGGAAACGCTGCCCCTGGTGCGGCACGGATCCGCTCTACGTCGCGTACCACGATACCGAATGGGGCGTGCCGCTCCACGACGAACGCAGGCTCTTCGAGATGCTGATCCTGGAAGGCGCCCAGGCCGGGCTGAGCTGGATCACCGTTTTGCGCAAGCGCGAGGCGTATCGTCTCGCCTTCGATGGGTTCGATCCGCGCGCGGTCGCCCGCTACGGAAGCCGCAGGCTGGAGGCTCTGCTGCGAAACCCCGGGATCATCCGCAACCGGCAGAAGATTCAGGCGGCGATCACCAATGCCCGGGCTTTCCTCGACGTGCAGGAGGAGTTCGGCAGTTTCGACGCCTACGTCTGGCGCTTCGTGGACGGGAAGCCCAGGCAGAACGCCTGGAGGACTCCCTCGCAGCTGCCCGCCGTCACCGCGCAGGCGCAGGTGCTGAGCGATGACCTGCGCTCGCGCGGCTTCACGTTCGTGGGTCCAACCATATGCTACGCGCACATGCAGGCGACGGGGATGGTCAACGACCACCTCGTGGACTGCTTCCGCTACCCCGCGGTCGCGCGGCTGGCGGCACGTGGGGCTTCGGCCTCGCGGTAGACCCAGGCTCCCAGGAGCGTCGCCAGCAACAGCTCAACGAGCGCCCAGACGAGCCCGACCCCGAGGAGCCGCCCCGGAAAGAGGCCCATGTTCAGCATCGCGATCGTCGAGAACAGCGAGGTGAGGACCCACACGAGGAACCCGGCAATGAGGGCCGTACGCGGGCCCGGCCCGAAGCGCGGCCGGATTGCGGCGTATACGGTGACCGCTACGATCCCGAGCAGGAACGCGTAGACGATCCAGACGCCAATCGAGGCCCCTTCGGGGTCCACGTTGCGTGCGCGCATCGCCTCCTGGAACTCCGCCCCCATCACGACCGTGTTCAGGATCATCTCCGATACGTTGATGACGAGCCCGGCGAGAATGCCCCCCAGCAGGACCCGTCCCCAGTCGATGCGACCCATCTTCCACTCCTCCAGTCTGAGTGTCATCCGTGCCTTCAGCCCTGCGGCAAGGGACAGTAGAAACTCGGCGCCCACCAGGAAAGGATGTCGCGGCGTTTAACGTTCGGGATTGCGGCAGGTCCAACCTGGCAACCGAAGCTCGACGTTCACTCCAGGTCAGGAGGACCCCCATGCGCATCGCCGTGCCAGCCTCCGTGCTCGCCTCCGCTCTCGTGACGCTCGCGCTGACCGGGCTCGAAGCCCAGGAGGCGCATTCCCGCGTCGGCCGCGACGGCAGGAAAGACATCCGGGACAGGATCGAGGATCGGTGGGACCGACGTGAGGATCTGCGGGACCGGATCGAGAACCGCCGCGATCGGCGCGAAGATGTGCGGGACCGGCGCGAGGACGTCCTGGACCGGCGTGAGGATCGGTGGGATCGGCGTGAGGACCGCTGGGACCGTCGCCACGGCGGAGGGATCCGCGACAGGATCGAGGACCGGCGGGACCGTCGGGAGGACTTCGCCGACCGGCGGGAGGATCGTCGCGACCGCTGGGAAGACAGATGGGATCGGCGTGAGGACCGCCGGGACCGGCACGAGAACCGTGGCGATCGTCGTGAAGACCTGAGGGATCGCCGCGAGGATCGCCGCGATCGACTCCACGGCTGAGCGCGGCCGGAGCGCTCTTCTACCCGTGCACTCGCCCCGACTGGAGCAGGCGCTGCCTGGCCGTGTTCCCCGGCACCGCGATGTGCATGGCGGGGTCGTATTCCTTCCCTACGGCCGGGCTTCCCTCCGGTACCCAGATCTCCATCCGCGTGGAACTGTATCCGCTCGGCACGTAGCGCACGTAGTATCCGTCCGGGTGCAGTGACCAGCGACCGGAGGGTACGGGCCGGCTACCCTCCCCGCGGGGAGCCATGCCGCTGAGGACGGCGATGCGCTCCATGTCGGAGAAGGACGATCCGGGGTTCGTCATCATCCGGCGCAGTTCGGCTTCCGCCTCCAGAACCTTGCGGAGGGGCTCCGGCATGCTGGCAAGCGCGTTGTCGAGGACAGGCCCGGGCAGGAGGTCGAGAGCGCCCCGGTTCAGCTTCACGAGCTGTTCCTTCGTCAGGAGCTGCGCCGCCGTGGCCTTCAGCCCTGGCTCCAGGTCTTCGAACTTCGCCCGCGCGATGATGGCCCAGAGAAGTACCTGCACGTCGTGCTGCGGAATGTCGGGGTGGTCCACCGAGTTGCGAGCGATGCTGACAACGGCGTCCTGTGCGGGCCCAGCCGGTGGAGCGTACAGGTATCCGTCGCCTCCTCCCGGCCCGTACGTGCCCGCGTGCAAGCAGTAGCTCTGGGCCTGCATTCCGTATGTGCCGGGCTCGAGCACGAAGCCTCCGTTGGCCGTGCGCTCGAGGGAGGTCAGGTCGGAGAAGTCCTCGGGGTTCAGCCGGTCGAGGAGTCGATTCCGAACGTGGCATCGGCGAGCTGCGTCGTGATGGGCGGCTTGCCCTGTAGCGCGGCGGTGACGTTCGGCGCCTTCTTGCCGATCTTGCCCACGGCATCCCCGAGCCCGCCCAACTGGGCGTAGACCGGTTCGGAGCTGCGGACCAGAGAGAGCCCGAACGTCAGGAGCAGGATGCCCCGGCGGAGATGCTTGGCGTTCATGCGAACCTCGGTGAGGAAGGCCAAGGGAAGGCGTTCTGCTTTTCCAGGGAACTCCGGCTGCCAGATTCATGTTGCAGGTGAGACGGCGGGTCGCGCAAGCTCGGCCTGCGTGGGCCCCGTGCGTCGACAAAAGCTCTCCTCTACACGCAGCGCGGAGTGAGCATGATGTTGGAATTCCACTGGTTGGACGCGCGCCGGGAGCCCGGCACGATCTTCGTGCGACTGATCGCCGGCTTCCACCTCATCTACGGGACGCAGGACAACGTCTTCAATCATGAGCGGTTTCCCTGGATGCAGCACTGATCTCGCGGAGGGCCGCCCTCCACGAGTCTGTTTCGCCGGCACGGGCGGGCTGACTCCCGCCTCGTCCGGCTGCTCCCCCTGAATGCGCCAGCCGCGCGCGTACGCGAGAAGCCGTCTGACGCTCGCGGCATTCTTCGTCGTAGCCGGCACGCTGCATCTGGCGGCGCCCCGGATCTACCGCGGGATCGTGCCTCCGTACCTTCCGTACCCAGTGCTGCTCATCCATCTGAGCGGAGCGTGCGAGATCCTGGGCGGCATCGGGCTGCTGTGGGCTCCGGCCCGGGCAGCCGCGGGAGCCGGCCTCGTGGCTCTCCTGCTCCTGCTCCTGCCGGCGAACGTCCAGATGCTGGCCGCCTGGCGCGCGAAGGAAGGGGCCGGCTGGATCGAGATGCTGCTCTGGCTGCGATTGCCGCTGCAGTTCATCCTCATGGGGTGGATCTGGCGTGTCTCGAGATCTTCGCCCGAGACCGCCTGAGACGACGTCGGCTTCGGTAGGACGGACTCAGACCATAGGCGGTGGGAGCTTCAGCTGCTCCTGGGGTTCTCCCCCCCGGTCTCTACAGTCGGCAACGACATCCTCCAGCCCGGCGACGCGCACTCCCAGCAAACGCACCGGCCGCTGCGGATCGAAGCTGCGCAACAGCTCGCACGCGATCCCACGCACGACCGTCACGTCGTGCGTGGCGCCTTCGATCGTGCGTGCCCGGGTATGCGTGGAGAAGTCGTTCAGCCGGATCTTGATCCCGATCGTCCGCCCGCGCCGGCCACTGTCCCGGAGCGCTGCACACAGATCGTCGCACAGGGCCGTCAGGGCGGGCTCGAGGGCCTCGAGGCCGTTCAGATCGCTGTCGAACGTGGTCTCTCGCGACTCCGACTTGGCCACGCGCACGGGTTCGACGGGATCGTCGTCTTCGAATCGGGCGAGCGCGCCGAGCCATGGGCCGAGCCGCGGGCCGAAGGGATCGACCAGCCGATCGTCGGCCGTCGCGGCGAGAGCGGCGACGGTCCCGATCCCCATTCGGTCCAGCTTGGCGGCCGTCTTCGGCCCGATTCCGGGAATGCATCCGGGGGGCGCGTCTGCGAATCGCGCGCGCGCTTCAGCGGCTGTGAGCACCAGGAAGCCGTCGGGCTTTCCCGCATCCGAGGCGACCTTGGCCACCAGCTTGCTCGGGCCGATCCCCACCGAGCAGACGAGGCCCGTGCGTTCCCGCACGGCGTGCTTCACAGCCCGCGCCGCCGCCTGTGGCTGGGGGAGGTCCGTGAGGTCGAGGTATGCCTCGTCCAGGCCCATTACCTCGACGCGCTCGACGTGCTCGCGCAGCACGGCCATGACGTCGGCTGAACGAGCCCGGTACGTCGCGAAGTCGGGCTCGACGAAGACCGCCTCCGGGCACCGGCGACGGGCCCGCGCGGCTGGCGTGGCGGAGAAGACGCCGAACTTCCGTGCCTCGTAGCTGGCCGTGGTGACCACGGCGCGGGGGCCGCTCCCCGCGACGACCACCGGCCTGCCACGCAGCTCGGGGCGCCTCTCCAGCTCGACGCTCACGTAGAAGGCGTCCATGTCCACGTGCGCGATGCAGCGGGGGTTCAACGGGCGGGATCCTCCGGTGATCGCCCGAGCAGCCCGGGCGTGATGGTTGACGGTCCCCCCACGCGATAATAGGCTCGCGGCAGTGGACCCTTGCAACCCGAATCCCGTCCAGATCCGAGCACCGCACGCTGCAGGCGACCCGCCGCCGCAGATCGTCGCGGCGACGTCCGACGACGTCCCACTGATCTTGGATCTCATTCGCGAGCTCGCGGAGTACGAGCGACTGCCACACCAGGTCCTCGCCACGCAGGAGGAGCTGCGGGACTCGCTCTTCGGGTCGCAACCCGGAGCCGAGGTGATCCTGGCCTACGCCGGCACGGACGCGGTGGGGTTCGCCCTCTTCTTCCACAACTACTCGACGTTCCTCGGGCGGCGAGGCATCTGGCTGGAGGACCTGTTCGTCCGCCCGCATTGGCGCGGCCGAGGGGTGGGCTCCAGGCTGCTCGCGCACGTGGCAGAGCTGGCGGTCGAGCGCGGCTGCGGGCGGCTCGAGTGGTGGGTGCTCGACTGGAATCAACCCGCTATTCGCTTCTACGAGCGGCTCGGCGCGGTGCGCATGGACGACTGGACGGTCTACCGCATGACGGGAGAGGAGCTGCGACGGCTGGGGTCCTCTCGAGGCGACGCGTCGCAAGGAAGGGTTCGCAGGGATCTCACGAGCTTCGTCCCAAGCACGACCGCTGACAACCCATGAAACGAGGTGCCCGCAGGTGCCGCCGCTGCTGAACGTTCTCGCGCTCGCGACCCTCAACTGGGTCGCTACGCTCGATTCGGTTCCGTTGTATCCCGACCTGGGCGACCATCACCGCCCGATCGCCACGTCCGTGCCCCGCGCGCAGCAGTACTTCGACCAGGGGCTGCGGCTGGTGTACGGCTTCAACCACGGGGAGGCGATCCGTGCCTTCGAGGAGGGAACCCGCCTCGACTCTCTGTGCGTGATGTGCTACTGGGGAATCGCCCTCGCCTCCGGGCCCCACGTAAACGCAGGCATGGATTCGGCCGGCAATGCGAGGGCGAGCGCGGCCCTGAAGAAGGTGTTGGCGATCGCCCCGTCGGCCAATCCGCAGGAGGGGGCCTACGTCGAGGCCCTGTCGCACCGCTATGCGCCCGTGCACGAGCCGGTCCGGGCGGCGCTGGACTCCGCATACGCAGCGGCGATGCGAGGCGTGGTCGAGCGGTACCCGGACGACCTCGACGCCGCGACACTCTACGCCGAGGCGCTGATGGATCTGAGGCCGTGGAACTACTGGTCTGCGGACGGCGAGCCCGCACCCGGCACCGCCGAGATCCTCGCAACCCTCGAGCGCGTCATCGCGGCGGCGCCGAACCATCCCGGCGCGTGTCACTACTACATCCACGCTGTCGAGGCTCGGCATCCGGAGCGTGCCGTGGAATGCGCCGAGCGTCTGGCCGCTCTCATGCCGGGCGCCGGGCACATGGTCCACATGCCCGGTCACATCTACATCCGCGTGGGGCGCTACGCGGACGCCATCGAGAGCAACGTCCATGCGGTCCACGCCGACGAGACGTACATCCAGAGCGAACGCCCGTCGGGCATCTACCCGGGAGCCTACTATCCCCACAACTACCACTTCCTCGCGTTCGCGGCGACGATGGCGGGGCGCAGTGCGCAGGCCATCGAGGCGGCGCGCGCGCTGGCCATTCGCGTTCCGCCGGACGTGGCTCGGCAGTTCCCCGAGATGGAGCCGCTCGTGTCGTTCCTGCAGCTCACGCTGTTGACCTTCGGGCGTTGGGAGGAGCTGCTTGCGCAGCCGGCGCCGCCGGAGGGTCTGCGGTTCGCGCTCGGCCTGGATACCTACGCCCGAGGAGTCGCATACGCCGCGCTGGGTCGCGGGAGCGAGGCTGACTCCGCCCTCTTTCGCCTGCGCGGGCTGGCGGCGAGCATGAGCCCCGACGCTCCCTGGTTCCCGAAGCCCGTGCTCGAGATCGCGGTGCACGCCCTGACGGGAGAGATCGCCGCCCGGAACGACCGTCTCGACGAAGCCGTCGGGCACTTCCGCACGGCGGTGCGGATGGAGGATGAGCTGATCTACTTCGAACCGCCGCTGTGGCACGCCCCCCTTCGCCACGCGCTCGCGGCCGTGCTGCTCCGGGCCGGGGAGCCCGCCGAGGCGGAGGCGCTCTACCGCGAGGATCTGCAGCGCTTCCCGGAGAACGGCTGGTCCCTGTACGGCTTGGCCGAGAGCCTGCGGGCCCGCGGTGCCGCGGAGGAGTCGCAGGCGGTCCGGCGTCGGTTCTCGAGTGCCTGGGAGGGGTCGGACGTGAAGCTGACGAGCTCGCACTTCTGACGACGGGACCAGGCGTGGCACCGACCCTGAACGGCGGTTGCCTGTGCGGGGGCGTGCGCTTCGAAGTGCAGGGAGCGTTCCTGCGCGCGAGCCACTGTCATTGCTCGCGTTGCCGGCGACACTCCGGCACGGCCGTGTGCACGCAGGGGCGTGTCCGGCGCGAGCAGTTCCGGCTCGTGAGCGGGGCCGGCCTGCTCCGCACCTACCGCACGGAGGGCTTCGCCAGCAAGGCATTCTGCTCCGTCTGCGGATCCAGCCTGTTCGGCGGCACGTGGCCGGAAGGCCCGGAGGTCTCCATCCGGCTGGGCGCCATGGACGGGGATCCCGGCATCCGCCCCGCCTTCCATACGTTCGTGGACTCGCGCGCGCCCTGGGACGAGATCACCGACGGCCTGCCCAAGTATTCCGGCGCGGCGCCGCTCTGAAACGAAGAAGGGCGGCAGGATCGCTCCTGCCGCCCTTTCGTGGACGCCCTATCCGCAGCCGTGGCGGTTCTCGCCTAGCGGCTGACGTTCGCGGTCTCCTTGGTCTCGGGCCTGGCGGAGTCGAAGAGCGACAGATACTCGCCGTAGCCTTCCTCCTGCATCTTCGCCACCGGCACGAAGCGCATTGCCGCCGAGTTCATGCAGTACCGCAGATTGGTCGGCTCGGGACCGTCGTCGAACACGTGCCCCAGATGCGAGTCCGCATGCTTCGAGCGCACCTCCGTGCGGACCGTGAACAGCTTGCGGTCCTTCTTGAGCACGATGTTCTCCTTCTCGAGCGGCCGCGTGAAGCTCGGCCACCCCGTGCCAGACTCGTACTTGTCGCGGGAGCTGAACAGCGGCTCGCCGGAGATCACGTCCACGTAGATGCCTTCCTCCTTGTTGTTCCAGTACTCGTTGCGGAACGGGCGCTCGGTATCCTCGTCCTGGGTGACGCTGTACTGCACCTTGGTGAGCGTCTTCTTCAGCACGTCGTCGGCCGGCTTCTCGTATCTCACGGAACGCACCCCCTTGGCTGCCGTTTGCGCGAACGTGTCTCCCGCCTGTGATGCGCCAGCCAGCGCGAACGACCCGGCCAGCAGAAGCATGCGGTGGAGAGAGCTCATGCGGATCATCCTTTCTCGGGTTGGGTCGCGCGGCCGTCGGCGTGCTTGCCCCAGAGCTGCTCCAGGCGCTTCGTGCGTCCGCAGTTGAACTTGTAGAGCTTGTAGCGCAGCGGGCTCTTCTCGTAGAAGTCCTGATGGTAGTCCTCGGCGGGGTAGAACTCCGAGGCAGGAGAGATTTCGACCAGGATCGGCCCCGCGAACGTCTTCGTCCGCTGCACTCGATCCCGTGACTCTTCGGCGAGCCGTTTCTGCGTCTCGTCATGGTAGAAGATCGCGGGCCGGTACTGGCGTCCCGTGTCGCAGAACTGCCGGTTGTTCACCGTGGGGTCCACGTTGACCCAGAAGAGCTCGAGCAACTCTTCGTAGCTGACCCGCGCGGGATCGTACACGACCTGGACCGCCTCGGCGTGGCCGGTACCCCCGGAGGATACCTCCTCATAGGTCGGATCGACCTTGTCGCCGCCGGTATACCCCGACGTGGTCGAGCTCACGCCCTGCGGCTCGTCGAGAACCTCCTCCATGCACCAGAAGCAGCCGCCGGCGAACGTCGCCCTGCCCGACTCGTCCTGGGGCCGGACCGCGATCTGGTCACCCCCCGCGGCGTTTCCAGCCTCCGGTCGATCCTCCGCCGGATCCTCTGCCCGCACAGGGGTCCTGGTGCACCCGAACCCTGTCACCAGCAGCCCGAGCGTCAGCATCACATTCAGCGACGTTCCGATCGTCATCGTCTGCTCTCCACTCCGAAAAAGGTTGCGGGATCCGCGCCCGCGCTCGACCTTGCCGCAGCCGTGCGGGGGTCGATTCGCGCCGTCGATCGCGCACGGATGATAACGCTTCGCGGGATCCGAAAAGTCCCGCCGGAGACACCGCGTTCGAGCACCTAACCCTCTGCGACGTAAGACCATGCAAAGCGCGAAGATGGGGCTCCACCCCGGAAG
>JACCXV010000066.1 GCA_013696835.1 Gemmatimonadota bacterium
GAGCACTGCCGAGCGGGAGCGCAAACGGGGTCGCCGCGAGCGCCGTCAGGGACGAGGCGCTGCACTGGCCGAGACAGTGGCACGAATGGTTTGCGGAGTCCTGTCCCGACCGCTCCGGCACGGCAGCCCCGTGCGCGTGCACGTGGGCCCCCGCGCCCACGGCTTGGGGCAGCGCGTCGTGCTCGAGACAGGCGTGGAGCGCCAACGGCTCCGCTATGACGAACGCCAGCCACAGTCCGAGCAGACCCGTGAAGGAGCGTGCGGCGAGGGTTCGGCGCAGGCGCGAACCTAGCGTGACCGGGCTGCGGATCACAACTCCGGCCGGCTCACAACCCGCCCGTCCGTGACATCGCAGCCGCGAACCAGCCGGCCCCGCTGCCGGCGCGATTGCCGCTGCACCCCGACCACGGTAGACTAGCCAGCCACCTCACAGCGTCCTCCGGCCTCGCTCTCATGCCTTCCATTCCCCGCCTCGGGCAGCCGCCTGCTCGAATCGCACGACGCACGACCCCCGGCCACGCGTTCGGCGGGGGCTGGATCCTCGTGCTCGTCTGCGCGCTGGGCGTCCATGCCTGCGTTCCCTCCTCACCACCCCGCGAAAGAGCTGCCTCTGCCCCCAGGCCGGCCGAGACACCCGCGCCATCGCGCCCCGCGCCCGCGGATTCCGCGCCGCGACTTTCGGGAGGGCCGGGCGTGCCCGCGGTCGCGGCGCATGCGATGGTCGTGTCGGAGCAGGAGCACGCGACGCGCGCGGGGCTGGAGATTCTGCGCGCCGGAGGGAACGCGATCGACGCGGCCGTGGCCGTCGGGTTCGCGCTCACGGTGGTCTACCCCGAGGCGGGGAACATCGGCGGCGGCGGGTTCATGGTGATCCGGCTGCCGAGCGGCCGTGTGACGACGTTCGACTACCGCGAGAAGGCGCCGCTCGGCGCGACACGCGACATGTACCTGGACCGCCGGGGTGATCCGGTCGAGGGGCTCTCCTGGGAGGGCCATCTCGCCGGCGGCGTACCCGGATCGGTGAAGGGCATGCTGACGGCGCTGGAGCGCTACGGCAGGCTGGATCGGCGGAGCGTCATGGCGCCCGCGATCCGGCTCGCCCGCGAAGGATTCCCGGTGCACGCGGGTCTCCTCTCGGGGCTCGAGAGTGACCGCGACCTCCTCTGCCGCTTCGCGTCCACGCGGGCGGTGTTCTTTCCCGGGCGACCCACACGCCCTAACGGGACAGCGCCCGGGGGCGCGCCGCGAACTACCTGCCTGCCCGCGGATTCGGCTGCCGCGGGATTGGGCCCCACCGCACCGGCGCCGAACGACTCCGCCGCCCGGGAGCTGCCGCCGAACGTCACCCGGCGTGAGCCGTTTCGGGTGCCCGGAGGCCTGACCCGCAGCCTGGGCGTGCGCGCGGCCGGCGACACACTGCGCCAGCCGGACCTCGCCCGCACGCTCGAGGAGATAGCCGCCCAGGGGGAGGGAGCGTTCTACCGCGGCAGGATCGCGGACCTGATCGTGGCCGAGATGCGCCGCGGAGGCGGGCTCATATCCAAGCGGGATCTCGCCAACTACGACGTGGTGGAGCGCGCGCCGGTCCACGCCCGCTACCGCGCGCACGAAGTCTGGTCGATGCCGCCGGCGAGCTCGGGCGGCGTGATCCTCGCCGAGATCCTCAACGTGCTCGAGCGCTTCGACCTGCGAGCGCTGGGGTTCCATACGCCGCGCAGCGTGCACGTGACGGTCGAGGCCATGCGGCGCGCCTACGCGGATCGCAACCGCTTCCTCGGCGATCCCGCGTTCGTGGACATGCCGGTCGAGACGCTCACGTCTCCGGCGTACGCGGAGGAGCTCGCCGCCTCCATCGACATTCTCCACGCCACCGCCTCCTCCGAGGTGCTCGCGGGGGCGCGTTTCCCGTCAGCGACGGAGTCCAGCCAGACCACGCACTACTCGGTGGTGGACAGCCTGGGCAACGCGGTGGCCGTCACCACGACCCTGAACGGCGGATTCGGATCGGGGGTCGTGGTGGAGGGTGCGGGGTTCCTGCTGAACAACGAGATGGACGACTTCACGATCAAGCCCGGCGTGCCGAACGCGTACGGGCTCGTGCAGGGCCCGGCGAACGCCATCGAGCCCGGCAAGCGCATGCTCTCAGCCATGACGCCCACGATCGTCACGCTCGACGGCGAGCTCCTGCTGGTCGTCGGGACGCCTGGCGGATCCACCATCATCACGACCGTCGCCCAGGTGATCTCCAACGTGATCGACCACGCGATGCCGCTCGAGGAAGCCGTGGCGGCGGGGAGATTCCATCACCAGCACCTGCCGGACGCCATCTTCGTCGAGCCGGGGGCGTGGAGCGAGGAGACGATCCGCAGGTTGCGGGCGATGGGGCACGAGGTGCGGGTGCGCGGATCTGCGTCGGGCCGCGTGAACGCCATCCTGTACGACGCTGGCGCAGGGACGTACCGCGGCGTGGCCGACCCCCGCTCCTACGCGGGACTGGCAGCCGGGTTCTGAGGCAGGTCGCCGCCGAGCACGCGCAGGAAGTCGTACACCTCCTCGGGTCCCTCGGCCCGATAGCGAGCGTGACTCTCGCCCTCCCCTACCTTCACCGTGAAGCCCTCCGCCACCTCGCGGAACACGCACTCGTCGGTCACGTCGTCGCCGGCGTAGAAGACGTTCGCGGGTAACGCGCCCCAGCGCTCGAGCAGGAGCCGCAGAGCGCCCGCCTTGTCCCAGTCCACAGCGGGCCGCACCTCCACGGATGCCTTGCCTGGATGCAGGCGAAGAAGGTCCCCGCCCGCGGCCGGCTCGCCGAGGAGCTTGCCCAGCTCGCGCAGCAGGCCGTCCCGCGCAACATCGGAGCGGATCTCGGCCAGATGCACCGTCGCCGTCAGGCCCTTGTCCTCGACGTTCACCCGCGGCAGCGCGCACGTTGCCGCGGCGAGGCGCTCCAGGAAGGCCACGAGGCTCTCACGCCAGCGCTCGGCGTCCGGAATGCGCCACCCCTCCAGCTCCAGCCCGTGGTTCCCGACGACGGGTATTCCGTCGACACCCACCCGCAGCGAAGCGTCGGCGCAGCAGCGGCCAGACAGCACGACCAGTCGCACCCGCGGCAGCCGAGACGCCTTCGCGAGCACGCGCCTTCGAGCGGGGGTCAGCCGTGCGTGGTCGGGGTCAGGCACGATCTCGGTGAGTGTCCCGTCATAGTCGAGCGCCACCACGGCGGGATCGGCCGTCAGAAGGGCACGGACGATGGCCGCCGTGTGATCCCTGAGCCTGGTCATTCCCGCGGAGGGACCGCGGCAGCCCTGGGCGGCACCTCGACGCGGGGGGTAGGGGCGGAGCGAGGGTCTTCGCCGTGGGGGCGCGAATGGCCGAGATCGAGCGCCTCGCGTGCCGCTTCGAAGAAGTCCGCGATCCAGCGGTACACGTTGCCCTCCTCGAGCCGATCCTGCATGCGTCTCATGCGCTCGCGCTTCTCGGCAGGGTCCATGGAAAGCGCCCTGCGGATGTCCTCCGCGAAGCCCTCGACGTAGAACGGATTGACGATGAGCGCCTGGTCGAACTCCTCGGCCGCCCCGGCGAACTCGCTGAGGCACAGGACGCCGGTCCCTTCCACCTGCGCCGCCACGAACTCCTTGGCCACCAGGTTCATGCCGTCCTGCAGCGAGCTCACGATGGCGACGTCGGCGATGCGGTAGAAGGCCGCGAGCTCCGGCGGCGATGCACCGTTGGGGATGTAGAGGATGGGCTGCCAGTCCGGACGTTCGAACGAGCGGTTCAGCCTCTCGACTGCAGCCTGGACGCGCCGCTGCAGCTCGGCGTAGGCGGGGATCTCGGTCCGGCTCGGCGCCCCAACCTGGATGAACGTGAACGTGCCCACGAGCTCCGGGTGGCGCGTGAACAGGATCCTCAGGGCGTCGATGCGCTCGAGGATGCCCTTCGAGTAATCCAGGCGGTCCACGCCGATCCCCACCCGGCGTCCGGCCAGGCCGAAGCGCGCGCGGAGCTCGGTCACGCGAACGTCGGTGTCGGGGCTGCTGGCCAGATGCCTCATCGACTCGGCGTCGATCGAGATGGGCAGGGCGCGCAGGGTCGTCACGTGCCCGCGGTGGATCACGGCCCGCTTGCGAGGATCGACGAGCGCGTCCAGGTCCTGCTCGCAGCAACGGATGAAGTTGTCCACGAAGCTCTCGAGGTGGAACGCCAGCAGGTCGTTCGCGAGCAGACCCTCGAGCAGCTGGCGGTGGTTGGGGCAGACGCGGAAGGTGTCCCACGCGGGCCAGGGGATGTGCCAGAAATGAGCAATCAGGCTCGCAGGCCTGCGGCGCCGGATCAGCTCGGGAGCGAGGGCCAGATGATAGTCGTGCAGCCAGATGAGGGTGCGCTCGTCCGGGGCCTGTTCCAGCACCGCGGCGGCGAACTTTCCGTTCACGTCGCCGTAGGCCTTCCAGAAGCGGTCCCGGAAGCGGACGTGCTCGAGCAGGTTGTGACACAGCGGCCACAGGCTCTCGTTCGCGTAGCCGTGGTAGTAGTGGCGAACCTCGTTTTCCGTCAGCCGGACGCGCCGTACCTCGTACGTGTTGCGATCGGCTCCGGGCGGAGCCTGAAGGCGGGTGGGCAGCGGCGAGGCCGCCGCGCGGCCACGCGGCGAGCCCGTGGGTTGGCTGCCCCATGCGATCCACGTCCCCCCCATGGCCTGCATGACCGGGTCCAGGGCGGCCGTGAGCCCGCCGGCCGGATGCGACCAGGAGACGGTGCCGAAGTCGTCCACGCGGGGAACGTATGGCTCACGATTCGAGACGACCGTGAACGGCGTGTCGCCGAAGAGCGCCCGGTACGTCTCGACCGAACCGTCGGCTGTGGTCATCGACCCCTCCGCGGGCACGACGAAGGGCCCGCTTCACAGGCGGGCCCTCCGCAGTTCGTCACCCTTTCACCGGATGCTCGTTCCCGATCGCATCCGGAGCCTCGTCGGTCGAGCGATCTCAGGTGAGCCGGCTCCAGAAGGAGCGCTTGCCCGAGATCTTCTCCAGAGCCTCCTGGAGCTGTTCGTCGTAGTCCGCCCGATTCGCGATGTCCCCCATGGAGATGATGCCGACCAGGCGATCGTCCCTGTCCACCACGGGCACGCGGCGGATCTGCTTGCCTCCCATGAGCTCGACCACGTCCGTCACGCTCTCGTCGGGCGTCACCGCCTCGACGTCGTCCGTCATGATGTCCTCGATCTTGAGCTCGGTCAGCGCCTTGTCACCCGCGACGGCACGCACGACGAGGTCCCGATCCGTGACCAGTCCCTGGAGCTTGTGGTCATCGTCGACCACGGGGACGACGCCGACGTTCTCGTCCTTCATGATCTGCGCGACGTTCTTCAGCGTGCTCTGCTTGGTGACGGCCTTGATGCTGGTGGTCATGATCTCGCGAGCCGTGAGGGCTTCGCGCTGCCACCGGCCACGTCGCCCCGCGCGGTCGCGCTCACCGGTCTCCCGGTCGGTCTGGGGCCACGGCTGCCGGCTCCCGGAGCTGCCCAGCCCGGGCTCTCCAGACCCGCTCCAGCCCCGCTCACCGGGGGTCTGGATCGACTCGTATTCGCGCGAGGCCGGAGAGCCGAAGCCCTGTTGGAGCCGCTCTCGATCGCTGCCGCTCTCCCGATCGGAGCGCTGGCCTGCGGCCCAACTGCCCCCGCCGCGCTGAGAGCCGAATCCGCCCTGCGACTCCGATGCGCCCTGCAGCCGCTGGTTGATGCGACGTGTGGCGTTGGAGTAGAAGGACCCCGGGCTCGAGCCCTGACCCGAGGACGTGCCCTCACGGGCCCCGCTCTCCGTGCCCGGCACGCCGGTGCGCGATCCGCCCGTGTGCCCCGCACGCGCCGCGTCGGCCGTCGCGGCGACGCTCGAAGATCCAGCCCCCAGGCCCGACCGGGCCTGCCCCGTGCCTTTCTGCTCGTTCGTGTCCGACATTCGCAACCTCCCATGTAAGCGGATGAACTTGCCCGGGGTCGAACAAAGCAGGGACTGTGCCAGCCGCAACCACGACACGCCAAGAGCTTGCGCCATCGTGACTCTCCAGGCCACGCAAAAAGTACATGGCTGCTCGGACGTTCCGGCCGCTCGGCGCCGGGGTCTGTCCCGGGCGGGTCGGCGCGGCCTATCTTCAGGTTCCCCAGCCCCCGCGGGGTCCTCGTTCTCCCACGGTCCCGTGAGCACTCCGGCCATGCCTGCAGCGTCACCTTTCGAATTGATCGAGCGTCGGGACCCTCCCGCAACCGCGCTCGCCGCTTGGCGGGCCAACGTCGGTGGTCTGGTGAGCATCGACGCACCCCTTCGCGGCGGTGCTTCGGCAGCGGCTTCCGCGCCATCATCGGATGGGAAGCGCGCGCTGCGCCACTTCCCGGAGCCCCCCCTCCCGCGCCTGCTGGTGATCAGCTGGAACGTGTGGGTCGGTCGGGGGCGCCTGCTGCGGCTGGTGGAACGGGTGCGCGCGGGTGCCTTCGCCGCGCTGGCTGCGTACGCGGATGCGCCGCTGGTGATCCTCCTGCAGGAGGCGTTCCGAGCCGATCCGAGCGTGCCGGGGGCTTCCAACGGGGCCGGTCCTCGTGACCGCCCCCGCGACACGGGAGCGCGTGAGGACGTCGTCGATGTCGCGCGCGAGCTCGGCCTGCACCTGAGGTATGCCCCCTCCATGCGCAACGCCTCGGCGGCGGCGGAGCGGGGCGCGGCCCCGCCGAGCGACCGGGGAAACGCGATCCTCACCTCGCTGCCGATCCTCCGGGCGAGCGCAGCGGAGCTCCCGTTCGTGATCCAGCGCCGGGTGGCCATCACGGCTTCCGTTCTGCTCGACGCCTCCACCGAACGCGAAGCCGCGCCCGCGCAGCCGCAGCCTGACCTCGCGCCTGCACACGGGTCGCGGCGTCGCACGCTCACCGTGGTGAGCGCGCATCTCGACCCTCTGGG
>JACCXV010000074.1 GCA_013696835.1 Gemmatimonadota bacterium
CATCAGCTCCCTCCCGTCAGGGTCGATGCTCCGCCGGCGCCGTTCGGCTCGGTCCTCACCACCACGGCCGCCCCCTGGCCGCCGCCGATGCAGGCCGAGGCGAGGCCCGTGCCGCCGCCGCGCCGGCGGAGCTCGTTCAGCAGCGTGATCGTGAGCCGCGTGCCCGAGGCGGCGAGCGGATGACCGAGCGCGATCGCGCCCCCGTTCACGTTGAGCTTCTCCGGCGCCAGCGACAGCTCCTTCATCACCGCGACGGTCTGGGGGGCAAACGCCTCGTTGACCTCCACCAGGTCCACCGCGGCGAGGTCAATCCCGACGGCCTCCAGCGCTTTGCGCGACGCCGGCGCGGGGCCGATGCCCATGATGCGCGGCTCGACGCCGGCGATGCCCCAGCCGACGAGCGCCCCCTGGATGTCGCCTCCCGCCCGCTCGGCGCGCTCGCGAGTCGTCACGATCACCGCCGACGCGCCGTCCACGATCCCCGACGCGTTTCCAGCCGTGACCACCCCGTCCTTCTTGAAGTAGGGCGAGAGCTTTCCCAGGATCTCCAGCGTCGTCTCCGGCCGGGGGTGCTCGTCGGCGTCGAAGACGCGCGTGCCCTTCCGCTCCTTGAGCTCGATGGGGACGATCTCCTCCTCGAGGCGCCCGGCGCGGATCGCGTCCCGCGCGCGCTCCTGGCTGTTCAGCGCGAAGGCGTCCACCTCCTGCCGGCTCAACCCGTACTGCTCGGCCAGGTTCTCGGCGGTCTCCGCCATGGAGAACCCGGCGTACGGATCGAACAGCGCGGCCCACAGCAGGTCGCTCATGGGCGCCTTGCCCAGGGGGATTCCCCAGCGGGCGCCATGGATCACGTGCGGCGCCTGGCTCATCGACTCGGCGCCGCCGGCGAGCACGACCTCGGCCTCGCCGGTGAGGATCAGGCGCGCGGCCTGGATGATCGACTCGAACCCGGAGCCGCAGAGGCGGTTCACGGTCACCGCCGGGGAGGTCTGCGGCACGCCGGAGCGAAGGCCGACGTGGCGCGCCAGGTAGATGGCATCGTTGGAGGTCTGGAGCGCGTTTCCGAAGATCACGTGCTCCACCTCGTCGGGCGCGAAGCGCGAGCGCTCGATCGCCGCAGTGGCGGCGAACACCCCGAGATCGGTGGCGGTGAAGTCCTTGAGGCTGCCGCCGAAGGAACCGAACGCCGTTCGGCAGCCTCCCACGAGCACGATGTCCCGGGTCGCCGCGAGGCCGCGCGAGCCGTTGCGCTTCAGACCTGCTGCAGAGTCCATGATTCCCTTCGGAGCTCGATAGTCGGGGGGCGGTTCGGTGACCCGCCCTATGGGGGAAACGAAGATAGCGGATGGGGCGGCTGTACGCCCGCCGGAGCGGCGGTGATCGGCGGCACACGCGGAGTCACGAGAGGCCGATCTCGCGCTGCGGCTCCTTCACGGGTGCCCTGGGCGGGGCGGCGGGCTCGTCCGGACCGCGCGCAGGGTCCCTTCGGGACGGCGGCGGGGCGGTCGGATCCGCCGGTGGCGGCTCGGCCGGCGGCGCGAAGGGCGGTCCCCCGGGGGGCGTGTCGGGTGGTTCCGCGGGCCCCGGGGCGGGCGCACCGGGCTCGCGCACGGGTGCTGCGGGAGCGGACGGATCACGCGTCTGCACGCCGGCCTCGAGTCTCAGGGGTGAGGCACCGGGCGGCGGAAGAGTCGAGGCGATCATGATCCGCAAGATGCGCTCCCGCTCCTCGGCCGGAAGCAGCACCCATGGGTCGGCGGCGGGGCTGCCGGCCGGCCATGCCCGCCACAATGCGGCCGCGTACAGCGCGATGCCGGCCACGTTCAGCACCTCGTTGCCGGTCCGCACGGGGTGGTACTCGGTGAACAGGCCCTTGGCCCAGTCGCTCACCCCGCCGAGCGGAACGGGCCCGAGGTCCGGCAGCGACGCGCTGCGCCACACGAAAGGGATCACGCTGAAGCGGAGCACGCCGCAGATCGCGAGCGCGGTGCCGAGCGTGAAGAGCGTCCGCCTGCGATCCGCGCCTCCCGAGGCCCCCAGCAGCGCGGCCGTGAGAAGCCCCGCCCCGATCCAGTATCCGACCCCCGGCGGGGGGAGTGCCAGCCGCAGCATCACCGCCGTGGCGCAAAGCCAGTACGGGAGCGTGATTCGCAGGGGCGAGGTGGAAGGGAAGGGCAGCGCTCCCTGCCGGATGAACAGGTGCAGCGCGAGAAGGGCGAGCACTCCCTCCACGAAGCCGAACGCCTCGAAGGCGAGCGAGCGATCTTCGCCGGCGGGCAGCCGCAGCCCGCACAGGATCGCCGATCCAAGGAGCAGGAGGGCGGTCGTGGCGGGGCGCGTCCAGGCGGCGAGACCGCTCACCGCCAGAACGTGAGCTCGCGTTCCAGGTCCTTCTCCGCCTTCACCAGCGCCGCGTGTGTCGCGGGCTCGATCCCCGAGAGGGCGAGCCCCTCGCGGGCGTAGGCGAGCCCCCAGCGGAAGAGATCCTCGTCGTCGCCGCGCAGGACGCTCCGGCCCTTCCCGTGCGCGAGCGACCAGCGGGCGAGATCGAGGTCGGCCTCCGCCCAGCCGTTGCGCGCCCGGAGCGCCTCCGCGGGTGACCCAGCCCGCTCCACGGCTCGCGCGAAGTGCCCCCGCGCCCGCAGGAGCTCGCGTTGTGCGGCGGCGGCGTCTTCGGGCGAGGGATCCTCCATGTCGAAGAATCTGCGTCCAGCCGCCAGGCGCTCGGAGGCGGCGTACATGTCCGCGCCGAACCGATCGGGCGAGAGGCCCAGCGCGAGGCGGCTCCCCAGCTCTCCCGCGCTCTGGGGGTTGGCGACGAAGAGCCAGATCGTGAGCGGCGTGGCGAGCGCGAGCGCGCCCAGTGAGAGCGCTCCGCCGATCTCGCTGCGCACCTCAGGCCGGCGGAGCGGGGGCTGCCGAGGTCAGCAGGTCGGCCACGTCGGGGTGCCCGCGTTCTCTGGCGAGGTCGAGCGCGGTGCGACCCCCCTGCCCGCGCACGTCCACCGGAGCTCCGGCGGCGAGCAGGAGCTCCACGATCCGCCGCGCCCCGCTGCCCGCCGCGATCTGGAGGGACGTCCAGCCGGCGGCTGTCGCAGAGGCATCGGAGCCGCGCGCCAGCAGGAGCTCGACCAGCTCCGGGTGACCTCCCGCGCAGGCGGCGTGCAGCGGCGTGTTCTCGACCGCGTTCGTGGACCGGGCATGGATGTCCGCGCCAGCCGCGAGCAGGGCCTCCGCCGTCTCGCGGCGTCCGAAGAAGGCGGCCAGGTGCAGCGCCGTCCAGCCGTCCGAGCTGCGG
>JACCXV010000084.1 GCA_013696835.1 Gemmatimonadota bacterium
GGCGTGGAATGGCGTCGGGCAGGGTGGCGTGGCGAGTGCCGGGACGGGCGCCGCGGGAGGAGGGCCGGGGGGCGCCGCCATGGACGCCCTGCTGCGTTCACTCGAGCAGCTGCAGGGCGTTCCGATCCCGGCGTCGGCTCTCGAGAGCCAGGTGCTTGCCGCGCGTGTCCCCGGCTATTCGCCCGCTCTGCTGGACGGGCTCGGCGCCTCGGGTGAGCTGGTGTGGGCGGGCGGAGGCGCCCTCGGCACGCGCGATGGGTGGGTCACCCTCGCACTCGCGGAGAGCGCGGCCCTCCTGCTCCCCGAGCCGGAAGCGGCCGATCCGTTGCCCCTGGCGGCGACGCTCCTCGAGGTGCTCGGCGCTGGAGGGGCGCTCTTCTTCCGGCAGCTCGCGGACGGGGTGGGGCGCGTCGCGGCGGGGACTGCAGACGGGCTGCCGGCGGGGGACGCCGACGTCATCTCCGCCCTGTGGGATCTGGTGTGGGCGGGTCGAGTCACGAACGACACGTTCGCCCCGCTGCGCGCGCTGCTCTGGCGCGCACGGACGCGTTCCCGTCCCGACGGCCGCGGCCGCCCGGCCCGCCCGCGCCCGGTACGCATGCGTTCCGGGTCCCCGCGGATCGCAGGACCCCCGCGACTCGCCGGCGCTGGACCTCCAGCAGGTGCGGGGCGCTGGAGTCTGCTGCCGGAGAGGGAGACCGACCCCACGCGGCGCATCCACGCCGTCGCGGAGCAGCTGCTGCAGCGCCACGGACTGGTCACGCGCGGCGCGCTCGGCGGCGAGCGCGTGCCGGGTGGCTTCGCGGCCGTGTACCCCGTCCTGAAGGCGTTCGAGGACGCCGGGCGTTGCCGGCGGGGCTACTTCGTGGAGGGGCTCGGGGGCGCGCAGTTCGCGCTGCTCGGCGCCGTGGATCGCATGCGGGCCCTGGTGGACGTGCCGTCCGAGCGCCTGGACGCACAGGTCCTGGCCGCTACAGATCCTGCCAACCCGTACGGAGCCGCCCTCCCGTGGCCGGAGCGCGGGGACGAGGACTCGGGGCACAGGCCCGGCAGGAAGGCGGGGGCGGTCGTGACGCTAGTGAACGGAGTGCTGGTGCTCTACGTCGAGCGCGGTGGCCGGACGCTGCTCACCTACGCCGAGGACGAGGCGCTCGTTCGCTCCGCAGCCGAGGCGCTCGCGGGCGCCGCCCGGGACGGCAGGCTGGGGCGGATCGCAGTCGAGCGTGCTGATGGCGAGGCCGTGCGGGATACGCCTCTCGCCCGCGCCTTGCTGGAGGCTGGCTTCCGGCCGACGCTGCGCGGCCTGCGCGCCCGCGCCTGAGAAAGGGAACGGGGCGCGCCCATGCCGGAAGGCGACACGGTCCACCTGGCGGCCACGCGCCTGCACGCTGCGCTCTCCGGCCAGGTAATCCGCCGCGCGGAGCTCCGCGTGCCGCGCTTCGCCAGCGCGGATCTGTCGGGCCGGCTCCTCGAGGAGGTGGTGGCGCGCGGCAAGCACCTGCTCTTCCGGCTGGGGGGCGGGCTCACCCTGCACACGCACTACCGCATGGAGGGCTCCTGGCACCTGTACCGCGCGGGCGAGCGCTGGCGGGGTCCCCGCTTCCAGGTGCGCGCGATCCTCGAGACGGAGCCCTGGATCGCGGTGGGATTCCGACTGGCGGTCACCGAGCTGCTGAATACGTCCGAGGAGGGTGAGGTCGTGGGGCATCTCGGGCCGGATCCGCTGGGGCCGGACTGGAACGCTGTCGAGGCTCTGCGCCGTCTGACGTCCCGGCCGGAGCGACCGATCGGAGACGCGCTCATCGATCAGCGCCTGATCGCCGGCCTGGGGAACGTCTACCGCTGCGAGATCTGCTTTCTGCGCGGCGTGGACCCGTGGTCGCCGGTGGGGAGCGTGGCCGCCCCGGAGCGCCTCGTGGACCTGGCCAAGCGACTGCTGGAGGCGAACCGCACGACTGGGAACCAGATCACCACCGGCGACGCGCGCCCGGACCGCCGTCACTGGGTCTACGCCCGCGGCGGCCAGCCGTGTCGCCGCTGCGGAGGTCCCATAGCGCTCAAGGAGCGCGAGCCCTGGGAGGGGGGCGAGCGCGCAACGTGGTGGTGCCCGCGATGCCAGCCGGTTTGGCCTCCGAAGGCGCCCAGCCCCGCCGCCGATCTCCTTGCCGCGCCCAGCGCGCCCAGCCCCGCATCCGCCGATCACCTGCCCGCGCCGGGCAACCCCGCCCCCATGCCCCATTCATGACGAGCGAGCGGGAGCGAGGACCCGGCGTGCAGAGGTTCGCGCAGCACTGGCAGGACGAGGCGGACGCCGCCTACCTCTACAGGATCCTGGCTGATCGGGAGCCCGACCCGGCCAGGCGGGACATCTACCGCCGCCTGGCCGCGGTCGAGGATCGGCACGTCGAGGTCTGGGGACGCGTGCTCGCCGAGCGGGAACAGGGACCGCGTTCGTTCCGGCCGAGCACGCGCGCTCGTCTGCTGGCCTTTCTCGGGCGTACGTTCGGCTCCGGCTTCCTGCTGCCGATGCTGCTCGTCGAGGAGGGGCGGGAGGTGAAAGGCTACCTCGACCTGCACCGCACGACTCGTCCTGGGGGCGCCGGTCACGCCGAGGCGCTGACTCTCGCACGCGAGAGCGCCGAGCACGCCACCACGCTGGCGGGGATCTCCGGTCGCGGTGGGTA
>JACCXV010000118.1 GCA_013696835.1 Gemmatimonadota bacterium
GGTCCCGCCTGGGCGGGGTCTTCGTGGGCTACGCCTTCGCGGAGGGCTGGGCCCACTATGCGGAGGAGATGATGTGGGAGGCGGGGTTCAACGCGGGGGACCCGGAGACGCGCATCGGCCAGCTCCAAAACGCCCTCATGCGCAACGTGCGCTATCTGGCCGCCATCGGGCTCCACGCGCGCGGCATGACGGTGGCGCAGGCGGAGCGGATGTTCCGCGAGCACGCCTTCCTGGATCCGGCGAACGCCCGGCAGCAGGCCGCCCGCGGGACGTTCGATCCCGCGTACGGCAACTACACGCTCGGCAAGCTCATGCTGCGCAAGTTGCGCGAGGACTGGACCGCGGAGCGGGGCGGTCGCGCCGCCTGGCGTGACTTCCACGACCGCGTGCTGTCGTTCGGGGGTCCTCCGGTTCCGCTCGTTCGCCAGGCGATGCTCGGCGCGGACGCCGGACTTCCTCTGTCGTAAGCGAACTCCCCAACTCGACAGTTCGCCCTTCCCCACCCTATCACCACCCCACCCCATGACACTCGAGATCGTGATCCTGCTCGTGATCCTCGCGGGCGCCCTCGTGCTCTTCACGTTCGAGTGGGTCTCTCCCGACGTGACCGCGCTGGGTGTGATGCTGTCGCTGATCGTCACCGGGCTGCTGTCCCCGGAGCAGGCTTTCGCCGGGTTCGGCAGCGACACCGTCATGATGTTCCTGGGCCTGCTGATCCTGACCGCCGCCCTGCTGCGGACGGGCGTGGTCGAGATGGCCGGACGCGCCGTGCTGCGCCGGGCGGGCAAGGACCCAAACCGCCTGCTCATCCTGGTCGTGCTCGCCGTCGCCCTGCTGTCGGCCTTCATGAGCAATACCGCGGCGACGGCCTTCTTCCTGCCGATCACGCTCGGGGTCGCCGCGCGCGCGCGGGTGAGCCCTTCGCGGCTGCTGCTGCCCCTGGCGTTCGCCTCGATCCTCACCAGCTCCGTGACGCTCGTGAGCACGTCCACGAACATCGTCGTGAGCGGTGTGATGACGCGCTACGGGCTCGAGCCGATGGGGATGTTCGAGCTCAGCCCGGTCGGCATTCCCATCGCCGTGGTGGGCCTCGTTTACGTCCTCACGCTGGGCCGCCGGTTGCTCCCGGAGCGGGCGCGCGGGGCGGCGGAGGACCTGACCGAGGGATTCGGGCTGGGATCCTACCTCACCGAGGTCCTGATCCTGCCTGCCTCGAGCCTGATCGGAAAGACGCTCGCGCAATCGGGGCTCGGCCGCGACCTCGACCTTACCGTCGTGCGCGTCCTGCGCGGCAAGGACCACTACCTGCTGCCGCGTGCCGAAACACTGCTCGAGGCAGGGGACGTGCTGCTGGTGGAGGGCGCGCGCGAGGACGTGCTGCGGGTGAAGGACACGGCCGGCATCGACATCAAGGCTGACGTGAAGTTCGCCAGCCCGGACCTGCAGGCGGGCGACAGCCAGCTCGTGGAGGTGATCCTGCTGCCGCGTTCGGCGCTCCTCGGCAACACGCTCAAGGAGTATCGCTTCCGCGAGCTGCACGGGCCGCAGGTGCTGGCGGTGAACCGTCACGGCGAGACGCTGCGCAGCAAGCTGAGCGACGTGCGACTCGGGCTTGGCGACGTGCTGCTCGTTCAGGGCTCGCGGGCGGATCTCGCAAACCTCCAGGGCAGCGGCGTCGCACGCATCATCGGAGAGGTCGACGAGAACCGCCCCAAGCTGCGCCACGCGCCGGCGGCGATCCTGATCTTCGTCGCGGCGCTCGCGGCGGCCACGTTCAAGATCGTCGCTCTCCCGGTGGCCGTGCTGCTCGGAGCGCTGCTGGCGTTCGTGACGCGCTGCATCACGCCCGAGGAGGCCTATCGCGAGGTCGAATGGAAGGCGCTGATCCTCGTGGGCAGCATGCTGGCGCTGGGTGCCGCAATGGAGGTCACGGGCGCCGCGAAGTTCCTGGCGGCGGAGGTGGTGGGCCTGCTCGGCGGCGGGAATCCCGTGTGGCTGCTGGCGGCGTTCTTCGTGCTGACGGTGATCCTGACGCAGCCCATGTCGAATCAAGCCGCGGCTGTGGTCGTGGTCCCCGTGGCGATCCAGACCGCCCTCCAGCTCGACCTGAACCCGCGCACCTTCGCGATGATGATCGCGGTGGCTGCGAGCTGCTCCTACCTCACCCCGCTCGAGCCCTCGTGCCTGATGGTGTATGGCCCCGGCCGCTACCGCTTCGTGGACTTTCTTAAGGTCGGGGCGCTGCTGACGATCCTGATCTTCGCGCTGGCGTGTCTGCTCGTGCCCCTGGTCTGGCCGCTCTAGACGCCTTCAACGCGGGAACAACTGCCGCTCCACCCAGCGTGGCAGCGCATCGGGTTCTCCCACGACCGCCTCTCCCTCGTGCTCGGCCACCCTCAGAAAAAGCTGGAGGCGATCCCCCTCGAGATCCACGACGAAGTGGGAGAGCGGGCTCACGAGCGGGGGGGCCTGGCTGACGCAGCGCTCCACATCGGCCAGCGTGCTTTCGACGTCCAATGGCGCAGCCCCCTCTGCCGCCCGCATGTTGGGGCCCCCGTCAGGGACGCGGGCCCCAGCACGCTCCAGCATGCTCCGGAGCGCGTCCCGCGCCCGCGCGTCCCATTCCCGAAAGCGGATCCGCTCGAGCTTCTGCCGTCGGGCCTTCACAGCGGTCCCTCCAGCGCGCCGTTCCATACCTCGAATCCCCGGCCGGCGCGCTCGTCGCCGGCGTAGAAGGCGAGCACCGTGAGGGCATGGAAGCCGAGGAACTCCAGGCGCTCCGGGCCCGCGACCGTCTGGCGGTAGGTCGGCCGCCAGGTGCCGCTGTTCAGGTAGAACTGCTTGCCAATCCCCTCCCCCGCACGCGCGTCCAGGGGACGGATCTCGTGTGCATGGGTGTGCCCGTACGCCACGAACCGCGCGGCGCCCGAGACGATCTCCGGCTCCCGCAGCGCGTGTTGCGCGAAGCGCCGGTGCCGGTCCGCGACGAGGCGCAGGAGCTGATTCGACGTTGCGCGGGCAATCCGTCCCGCGGTCAGCCCCTTGAGGAAACGGAACCCGAGCTCGAGCCGATCCACCTCGTCCCACCGCCAGCTCCGGTCCGCGCGACGGATCCGCTGCAGATCGAAGAACTCCTCCGCCAGACGATTCCACACGGCCAGGATCGCGGCCCCACCCATTGCTCCCTCCAGCCCGAAGCGGCGGATCACCCCCAGAACCCATGCAGGGATGAGGGTGAACGGCCGGACGTTGTCGATCTCGCGCAGCGCCAGGTACACGGGCGCGTCGGCCGCGAGCCCGAGCTCCTCCCGGACGCATTCCGGGAAGCGGTTCAGGATCTCGATCACCACGGCGTCGCCGATCGCGGAGTGGTTCCTGCCGCCCGCGAAGTTGAAGCCGTCGTGGACGTCGCCGTGACGCAGCACCAGCCGGTGCAGCGCCGCGCGGGCCGCGAGCTCCGGGGCGGCCTCGTCGAGGGCATGAGGGAACGGCCGCCCGGGATCCTGGACCAGGCCTATCGAGGTGACCACGCGCTCGCGGATCTCGTCATAGGCGCTGCCGGGGAGCCGCAGGAGCCAATCGTGATTGCCCACGAAGTAGCTGATGCGGACGGGAACGCGGTACGGCTGCCCCTCCTCGTAGAAGAGAGCGCCGTCGCGGGCGAGGGAGGCGAGGACCGAGAGGCCCTCAGCGTTGCGCTGGAGCGTCCGCTCCACGATGCGCGCGACGGTGGGGGCGATCTCCTCCGGGGCCTCCCACGGACGCGCGACCCGGGCGGAGGCGTCGGCGCGCGCGGGCCAGCCGGAGGATCGCAGCAAGTCCAGGATGTCGCCCAGAAGGACGAGGTCGATTCCCTCGTCCAGCGGCCGGAATCCGCCCGCCCGATGACCCGCGTGGCGGGCCATCTCCCCCAGGAGGCGCGCGAAGAGCCCGAATGCACCGGGCTCGGCAGTCGTCCCCGACGCTCCGTCTGTCAGGTGCAGGTCGCTGACGACGACGATCATCGCATCGGTGCGCTGCGCGACGCGGGCGACGAGAGCCCACTCCGGCCGCCCTCCTCCTCCAGCAGCCGGTCGAGAAGCTCGGGAAGCGCCCGCAGGACGAGGTCGGGCCGAGTCTCGTGGATGAGATCGCACGCGCCGCTCCGGTCCAGCCATGCGGTGCGCATCCCCACTCCCGCGGCCCCCGCCACATCCACCCTCAGGGAGTCACCGACGTAGAGCACGTGCTCCGGAGGGAGGCCGAGGAGCCGCAGCGCGGCGAGGAAGCACTCGGGCCGCGGCTTCATGACCTCGATCCTGTCCGCTACGACCACCGGCGAGAGCCGCCCCGCCAGCCCCACCGCCTCCAGCTTGTCCTCCACCAGCTCGGGGAAGCCGTTCGTCACCACCCCCACGGGAAGACGGTCGAGCAGGTGCAGCACCGTCTCGCGCGCGCCGGGAACCTCCACCCGCTGCCGCCGGTAGCGCGCGCGGTACGACCCGGCGAGATCTTCGGCTTCGACGTGTCCGACCCCGAAGCCCTCGACCGTGCGGCGGAAGCGCGCCACCGCGAGCTCCTCGCGCGTCATCTGCCCGCACCCCGCCAGCGCCCAGCATTCGTCGTTGTGCCGCGTGAACTCGCGGAAGAGGGTCTCCGCGTCAAGCTCGGCCAGGTCACGGTACGCCGCAGCCGTCTCGGCGAGCGCCTGCCGTGACGCACGCGTATGGTCGTAGAGGGTGTCGTCGAGGTCGAAGAGGACAGCCCCGGGACGATCAGCGCGCATCGAGCAGCGGGAGCTCGCGGCCAGCCGGCGCCTCCGACGCCGACTCCAGCACGACCTCGATCGTGCGCCCGCCATGCTCCACCAGCTGCCGCAGCGGCATGCCATCCCCGTCCACCCAGAGGGTGCTCTCGAGCGCGGCTCCGTCCGCGAGCGACGAGGTGACCGATAGGCGGCGCGCCTCCCGGACCCCGATCTCGGCGAGGAACAGTGCGTCCGCGCCCGTGTCCCGGAAGGATTGCCGCACCTCCACGGGACGCAGGTCCGGGAGCGGCAGGAGCAAGGTCTCGAAGCGAATCTCACCACCCTCGTGAGGCATGCCGCCGGCGAGCAGCGGAAGGCTGGCGAGGATGGACACGGGATCCACCTTCTCGAAGCGGTTCGCGGGAAATTCGTCCTCGTACGCTGGAGCGTTGTCCTCGAAGATGCGGGCGCGCAGCAGGTCTCCTTCGCGCGCGACGGTCGCCGTCAGCCGCTCCTTGCCCCGGGCCAGCGCGAACTCGAGCTTCAGGAAGACGCCCGTCACCGTGATCGAGAGCGCGAGGTCCTGGCGATTCGGCTCGGGCAGCCGCATCTCGCTCGAGCTCCGCGCCTGCAGCGTGACCCGGTCGCGCTGGAGGGACCAAGTCTCGGTGCCGGCGACCTCGCCGTCGATCGCGATCCGGTAGACGCCGCGTGTGCGGCTCACCATGTCAGGTGAGTCACCTCCACGATCGGGTGGCATTGATGCGCAGCTTCCTCCTGACCGCTGGTGTGAACCGAGCC
>JACCXV010000130.1 GCA_013696835.1 Gemmatimonadota bacterium
GTTCCGCGATCCTGATAGAAGGGCTGTGGAGAGAGGATCAGCACGCGCTGTCCAGCGCCCTCGGCCATGGGCGGCCCTTCTAAAGCAGCTTCGCCATGTGGGCACTCCGACCCCGCGGTCGGCCTGCCAGCGATGATCGCCTCGGGCTTAGCCGTCATCCGTATCCTCTAAGCGGTTCCCGCGGGCGCTCCCAAGGAGTTCCCGCACGTCAACCTCCGCGCCGCCCACTCATGAGCAAGAGCGCCGCCCTGTACGGCTCCGTACGGAACGCGATGCCTTGTGGTTTGTTCCGATCCCGGCCCAAGGCGCCGCGGGGGTACCAGGCAAGCGAACGTCGACGGGCGACCCGGAGATGCGCCGGCATCACATGGAGACCCTGGCGATGAAGTCAGACCGGGCATCGTAGTATCTACACCTCGATCCTCAGCTCGCAGAATGCCGCTGGGCCGGCTCGACGCGAGAGACCGTAGATCCCCAAATCCTTCCCTGAAGCGGCCCGTGGCCATCCCGCGTCGGGCAGAAATCCGTCATCCGATGGTCGTAAGCGGGCCTGCGACCCCTGAATCGGTCAGAACTCCGTCCAAGTAGGGGACCGCGTCGGCGCTGATGTCGTTGGAATGCATGACCGGCGGGTGTGCGCGGTCCTGCGGGCGGAGCGGGCCGGCGCAGTCGCTCAGGGCAGGAAGCGGGGCAGGTGCTGCGACCAGAACGGCCAGTCGTGGCCGAACTGCCCCTGCCAGATCTCTCCGACCACCGGGACGCCCCGGGAGGCCAGCATCCCCGTGAACTCGCGCGTGTTGTGCGCGAGGTGGTCGTGCTCGCCGGTCGCCACCACGAGATCCACGTTCGAGAGGCGGCCAGCCATGGCTCCGTCCATGTTCGGCACGTAGGCCGTGGGGCAGTGGAAGTAGCACAGGTCGTCCCAGTATCCGTGCAGGAAGCGGTGGACGTCGAAGACCCCCGAGAAGGCGATCGCCCGCCCGATGCGGTCGGGGTAGCGGCACGCCAGGTTCATGGCGTGGTACGCGCCGAATGAGGCGCCGTAGAGGACTACGTCGTCGCGCTGCGCGCGGTGCGCGACGAAGGGGAGCACCTCGTCGCGGACGTAGCGGTCGAACTGGTCGTGGCGCCGTACGCGGTCGGCGGGATGCGCGCGGTTGTTGTACCACGACTCCCGGTCCACGCTGTCCACGCAGCATAGCTGGATCTCTCCCGCCTCGATCTTCCCCGCCAGCGCACGCACGAGGCCGAAGTCCTCGAGCTCGCGAAAGCCGCCGCCCGACGTCGGAAAGCCGATCACCGGGCGGCCCCAGTTTCCGAACCAGAGCATCTCCATGGGCCTGCCGAGGTTCGGGCTGACCCAATGCAAGTAGTCTCGGTGCATAGGCTTACCTTTACAGGTCCGGGGCCTCCAGATATACTGCCGGGGGCCAATCCTGCCACCTCACCTGCTTTCTTTCAAGGTCGTATCCCGCCGTGACACCCAAGCGCATCGGCATCCTGTTCGGCCAGGAGCGGCAGTTCCCGCCCGCGCTCGTGGAGCGCATCAACTCCGTGGCGCAGGGAGAGGCCGTCGCGGAGCCGCTGCGCGCCGGGGTCCTCAAGCAGGACGACCTCCCGCGCTACGACGTGATCCTCGACCGCATCAGCCACGAGGTGCCGTTCTACCGCAGCTGCCTCAAGGTCGCCGCCGCACGCGGCACGCGGGTCGTGAACAACCCCTTCTGGTGGAGCGCCGACGACAAGTTCATCGGCAACGTGATCGCGATGGCCGCCGGTGTCGCAGTGCCGCGGACGGTCCTGATCCCGCACAAGCAGCATCCGCCGAACACCTCCTCGGCCTCCTACAGCAACCTCGAATCTCCGCTCGACTGGGAGGCCATGTTCGAGTATCTCGGCTTCCCGATCTTCCTGAAGCCGGCGCACGGGGGCGGCTGGAGGGACGTGCATCGCGCGGCGAATCCGGCCGAGTTCTTCGCTGCGTACGACCACAGCCGGGACCTGCTGTTGATCGCCCAGGAGGGGATCGTCTTCAGCGAGTACTATCGCTGCTACGGGCTCGGGCGCGACCGGGTGCACCTCATGCCCTACGATCCCGCGGCGCCGTTCGAGAGCCGCTACGTGCGCAACGGCGTGCCGATCCCGCCCGAGCGCCGCGAGCGTCTCGAGCGCGATTGCCGCGCACTCTGCGCGGCGCTGGGCTACGACTTCAACACGCTCGAGTTCGCCGTGCGCGAGGGCGTGCCCTATGCCATCGACTTCATGAACCCGGCTCCCGACTGCGACCGCTTCTCCGTCGGGGACGACAACTTCGAGTGGGTGCTGTCCAACGCCGCGGAGATGCTGCTGGACTATGCGCGGCATCCCGCGGCGCTCGAGCTCAGCGGCGACTGGCCCAGCCGGCTGCGCCTCGGGGCCGTCGCCGAAGGCGTGGCAATTCCGGCGTCGCAGCCCGGTTCCTGGTCATGACGCGCCCCTCCTTCACGATCGGGATCGAGGAGGAGCTGCAGGTCGTCGACCCCGGGACGCGCGCGCTGCGCTCGCACATCAGCGAGGTGCTCGCCGAGGGGAAGCTGCTGCTCCACGAGCAGCTCAGCTCCGAGCTCCACCACCCGGTGATGGAGCTGGGCTCGGGCATCTGCCGCGACGTGACCGAGGCCCGGCGCGACGTGACCCGCAATCGGAGCGTCATCTGCCAGCTGGCGCGGCAGCACGGGCTGCGCCTCGCGGCCGCTGGCACCCACCCCTTCACGCACTGGGCGGACGTCGAGATGACGGCCGGCAACGAGCGCTACGAGCGGCTCGTGTACGACCTGCAGATGGTGGCCCGCGCGAACCTCATCTTCGGGCTGCACGTGCACATCGGCGTGGAGGACCGCGAGACGGCGATCCACCTGATGAACAGCGCACGGTACTTCCTCCCGCACATCCAGGCGCTGTCGGTGAACTCCCCCTTCTGGCTCGGGCGGAACACGGGCTGGAAGAGTTACCGGAGCAAGGTCTTCGAGCGCTTCCCGCGGACCGGCATTCCCGACTACTTCGGATCCTGGGCCGACTTCGAGAGCTACGTGCGGCTGCTGATGCGCACGAACTGCATGCTCGACGGCAAGCAGATCTGGTGGGACATCCGGCCGCACCCGAACTTCCCGACGCTCGAGTTCAGGGCCTGCGACGTGCCCATGCGCGTGGAGGAGACGATCGCCATCGCGGCCGTCATCCAGGCGGTCACGGCCAAGCTGTGGAAGCTCTACAGCGAGAACCTGGGCTTCCGGCTCTACCGCCGGGCGCTGATCGTCGAGAACAAGATGCGCGCTGCGCGTTGGGGGCTCGACGGCAAGCTCATCGACTTCGGCAAGAAGGAGGAGGTGCCGACGCGCGAGCTGATGGAGGAGCTGCTCGAGTTCGTGGACGACGTCGTGGACGATCTCGGCTCGCGGCAGGCGCTGGCGGGAGTGCGGAGGATTCTCGAGGAGGGGACGGGCGCCGACCGGCAGCTGCGGGTGTTCGAGGCGACGGGGGACCTCAAGGCCGTGGTGGACTACGTGTGCGACGAGACGGAATCCGGCCTCGACCTGCCCGAGGTGCAGGGCTTCTCGACGATGGCCGCGCACACGGCCGCGTACGTTCGATCCCTTCCGCACGGGGCGTGACCGGCTCCGGGCGGTCAGCCGCCGCGCTGACCGCCGTCCCCTACGACCCGGAGCTCGCCGAGGGCGCCCGCAACGCGGTGTTCACCTGCCTGGCCGTGCGCCGGGAGGAGCGTTGCGTGCTGATCACCGACGAGAGCCGTCTCTCGATCGGCGCCGCCCTCGCGGAGCAGTTCGCCGCCGCGTCCGAGCACTTCACCGCCTTCGTGCTCGACGACGTCGCTCCGCGGCCCCTGCGGGGCTTTCCCGCCGAGATCGCCGCCGCCATGGAGGACGCGCAGGTGACGTGCTACGCGGCCTCGGCGTGGCGCGGGGAGCTGCCGGCCCGCATGGAGATGACGGCGATCGTGGACCGCCGCCGCATCCGCCACGCCCACAT
>JACCXV010000157.1 GCA_013696835.1 Gemmatimonadota bacterium
GCGCAGGGGCGCGGAGCGCCGCCGTTCGCCGCTGCGGCGCTGGACCCGCCTGCGCTCGCGCCCGGGTCGTTCGATCGGACCGGCGGATGCGGCAGAGGCAGCCCGCTCGACGGATGGATCGGCGACCCTGTCGGCTACCCTGCCGGCCCCCGTGTCCGCGGTCGTGTCGGCGGTCAAAGTGGCTGCCGCGTCGGCGGCCGAATTCGCCGCCCCCGCATGCTCGAAGTCGAACGCGTCGTCCAGCGCCTCGGGAGCCAGCGCGGGCGAACGGCCGCTCTCGTCCTCGAGCCGCAGCGCATCCAGGATGAGCGCCGAGGTCGGCTTGTGGAGCGTCCTCTCGGCGCGGATCGGACCGGTCTCGAACCTGAAGGCGCCCCGCTTCAGGGCGAGCAGGTCGCGGAACGCCGCTTCGCCGGTGGAATCGGCCTTCTCGACTGCCACGATCTCGCCACCGTCGAACCAGATGCGCCCGGCGCCGGACCCGACGCCCAGCACCAGCACGCCCGTCTTCCGTCCCAGGTTCAGGAGCTGGAGGATGTCCAGCATCTCGATGGTCTCGAGGCTGCCCCGAAAGACACGCGCGTCACGGGACGTGCGAGAGGCCGTCGCTCCCGGCGTGACTCCCGTGGCCTGCCCCTCGTGCTCGGCGATGAGGCCATGGATGTCGGCGAGGATCCCCGGCCAGGCC
Source organism: Gemmatimonadota bacterium (assembly GCA_013696835.1). Taxonomy (GTDB): domain Bacteria; phylum Gemmatimonadota; class Gemmatimonadetes; order JACCXV01; family JACCXV01; genus JACCXV01. Next base: position 689 of record JACCXV010000157.1, read on the forward strand.
TCGCTCTTCCGCAGGAAGCGGGCGACGCCCTCCTCCAGCAGGAGATCGCGCAGGGCGGGACCGTCCTCGTCGGTCAGCACCACGACCGGCGGCAGGGCGCCGCCGCGTGACCGGCGGAGATCCCGGACGAACTGAAGCCCGCCGCTGTCGGGCAGGCGGGCTTCCGTCACGAACAGGTCGAACGGCCGCGTGGCATCGGCCGTGAGCGCCTCCGCCGCGCGCGCGACGCGCTCGACCTCGTGGCCCGAAGCCTGGAGCTCCGCGGCGAGGTCGTCCTGGTGCGAGCTGTCCGGATCCAGCGAGAGGACGCGCAGGTCAGTTCCTAGTTTCGGTGAACGACCCCGAGACCGTCCCGTAGTACGGCAGCACCGGCCAGCACGGCGGCTCGGCGGCGAGCAGGTCGAAGTCGTAGATCTTCGTTCCGGCGTGCGGGGTGGTCACCCACGGCCCCCACGAGGCACCGGCGGCTGTCACGTTGTTGCCGAGCGCCAGGTTGGCCCACGCGGCGCGCATCGAAGTTTCATTGCGATCGCCGGCGAGACCCTGGCCGATGTTCGTCTCGATCATGCCGGTGCCGTTCATGTCGTAGACGTACGTCGAGTCGGCGGGGTTCGAGTCGCCGCCTGCCTTGGCCCAGAAATTCAGCCGGTGCGTGGTCTGGTCGTTGTTGGGCAGCGCGACGAACGAGCCGTTCCAGCCGTTGAGGTTGTCGCTGCCGCGCGCGAGCATCGCGCCCGTCGCCACGAGCATGCGCGGCGAGTTCGCATCTATGAAAATGGCGTCGCCCGAAAGGAGGCCCAGGCTGACGCGGTTCCCGTTCCTGTCGGTGCCGTAGTGGATGTTGTGATCCACGATGATGTCGTCGTCCAATGGAGTCACGACCGTGAGGTTCGTCCCTTTTCGGGCCGGGTCCAGGATGCCATTGCCGTTGGCATCCTCGCCCGCGTCGAGCGCGTTGTTGCTGTAGCGGTTCGAGAGCCAGCCGTTGTATGGCGCCTTGAGGTAGCTGAAACGTGGATGGTGATGGAACGGCTTGCCGCGCGGCCACGTGCCGATGGTCTCGAGGCCGGGGTTGAGATTCCCCACATCGGTCGGCCGCCTGAACGTCGCGTCGTAACTCGTGATGGAGTCCACGACGACACGGTCCTCCGTGGAGCGCCCCCCGAGGATGCCCCACACGTGCAACTCCCCGTCCACGTAGATCACCCCGTTGAAATTCTTCCTCAGGAGCTTGGCGCCAGTCACGTCGAGCAGGCCAATGCCCCCATAGGTCACGGTATCGGCCGCGAAGTCGAAGAGCGTCAGGTCGATCTGGTAGCACCCGGCGGCGTTCATGCAGCCGTTGACCGCTTCGCCCTTGCTGTTCGACCAGTCACTGATGCTGGCGAGGTTCTCCACGCCTGGTTTGGGGACGTCCTCCATGAGAAAGAGACTTCTCGACTGATCCTGGACGCTGCCCGGCCCCTGGACCACGCCGATGTACAGTCCTATGCCGTCCCCGCAGTAGCCGGCTTTCGTGCCTGCGTTCTCGTAGTAGCCGAGGTCCACCAGGCTCGTGAGCGGCGGATAGGGGAGGATCTTGAAGCTGCCTTCGCGGAAGTCTCCGCAGGGCGCGCCGGAGAGGTTCCCCGTGTACTCGACCTTCTTCATGAAGATCTCGGGCGTCGAGCAGTCGCCCCAGATCGAGATGTTCCCGTTGACGTACGTCCGCCCCAGCCACATGCCGGGCGTGACGTAGCCGAGGCTCCCCTCCGCGTACATCGCGAAGTCCAGCAGCGAGAGCGCGTTGACCTCGACCTCGTACTCGGCCTGGCTGCCGTCGTTCATCGTGGCCGTGGTGCGCAGGCGATAGGGCGGAGGCTCGGCGGCGGGGTTCTTGTCGAGGATCACGCGGTGAATCGTCCCGACCTGCTTCCCTGTCTTCGGGTCCGTGGCCTTGAGATCGTTGAGCACCGAGGAATCGGAGGCCATCCGCGTGTACTTGGCCGGGTTGAAGAGGTAGCGGGGAGATGCGGTCAGGTCGTTCTGGTATCCGACGATCTCGTCGATGCCGGACTCCGCGAAGTACTGGGCCTGCAGGCGGCCGCGGTAGTTGGCGCTGGTGCGGATCTCCGAGCGCGAGCTCACGAGCGCGAACGTGCCGAGGAACAGGATCACGCTCATGATGATGAGCGTCGTCACCAGCGCGATGCCACGCTCGCCAGTGCCCGCCGGCCGCTGGACGGAAGGTCGGCTGCGCTCCGACCGGTAGACGGGAGCGCGAGAGGACAGGGCCTCGGCGGTTTGCTGCTGCATTCGGCGTACTCCGTTGAAGAGGCTCATCGAAATACTCGGCCAAAAGGCAAGTTCCGTTCCCTCGTCCTGGACAAGATGACGGCTAGAGTGCGGGGCCCCGCCCCTGCGGGAAGACTGGTTCCTGCACGTTTCGCATCAGCGCTTCCCGGCGAGCCTGATCCAGGGCGATTCGCGCGGCGCGACCGCTCAGGAGGGGCGAACGGTGCGGCCCATGGCGGCGGGGAAGCGACGCGCGCAGGGCTGGGGAAAGAGCCCCCGCCACTCGCAGCGCGCCCTGTCCGGCCCTGCCTGCGTCGGCTCGGTGGGCGATGGACGCAGGCGACGCCTCCGGGTCGGTGCCGGCGGAGCGCATCCGGGGGAGGGCGTGATCGTGCACGACCATTCCCACCAGGAAGACCAGCGCGAGCACGATCACGGCGGGAAGGACCGGCGAGGGGAAGCGCTGGCGGGACGTGCCCGGGCGTGCGGACCCGGTGCCGGCCGGGCGTGAGGCTCCACGAGCGTTCGAGCGGGATGGGGCCGGCGAAGCCGCAAGTGCCTGCGAC
>JACCXV010000163.1 GCA_013696835.1 Gemmatimonadota bacterium
GGCTGAAGATGCGCACGGAATCGAGGTCGGCGGCGAAGAGGCTGTCGCCCCGGATGGCGAGACCCTTCGGGCCGTTCAGGTTGACGGCCTCGTTTCCGCCGTCGATCCAGCGCAGGTCCAGCACCTCACCCTCGGGCGAGAGCCGGGAGATGAAGCCGTTGTCATCGGCCGCGAACGGGCTCCCGTTGATGTTCGACACGAGGTAGACGTCGGATGCCTCGTCGTGAACGACGGACTCGGGGGTAAGGAAGCCGGCGTCGCGGATGACGAAGCCGCCTGGCACCGCGCCACTCCCGACCTCGGGAGTGCTGTCCGCCGCTCCCTGACCCTGGCCCGTGTCGCTGGTGTCTGCGCCAACGGTTGCTGCGCGCTCACCTTCGCCTCCGTCTTCCGTTCGGCTCTGGCAGCCTGCGAAGAGGAGCACGGCCGAGAAACAGCCGAGGAGCGTCGCTAGCAGAGGAGAGCGTGCCGCGCGGGCGAGCGCCGCGGTGCGGGGCGCCGAGCGCCGGGACGGGACGTGTGTCATGCGTTCTCCATGGTTGGGATGGGCGAGCTGACGATGTGGGCGGGGGTGGTGTCAGAGCCTCACCCATGGCCCGGAAATGGTTCGCAAGAGTTTTCCACACCCACCGTACGGTTTGCATTCTCCAGGAGGAGCCATGCAGCGCGACGCCCCCGCTGGAATCCGCAAGGTGAACCCGGCCGAGAAGCTCGCCGCCTTCCAGGACCACTGGAGGCCCAGGATCGTGGGCGAGCTCAACGACTCCTACGTGAAGCTCGCGAAGCTGCAGGGAGACTTCGTCTGGCACCGTCACGACAACGAGGACGAGCTGTTCCTGGTGGTCCAGGGCCGACTCAGGATTCGCTTTCGCGACGGCGAGGTCGTGCTCGAACCCGGTGAGCTGGTCATCGTACCTCGCGGCGTGGAGCACCTCCCCTCCGCGGAAGAGGAGACCTGCGTGCTGCTGGTCGAGCCGAAATCCACGCTGAACACGGGGAACGTCCGGAACGAAAGGACGGTCGCGGAGCTGGATCGGCTGTAGCCTTCAGCCGCTTTCGGTGTCGCGCCTATCCTCCTCCTCCTCGGCGTCCCGCACGCGAGCGGCGAGCTCCTCCTCCGTCAGATGCTGCTGGTCGAGTGGATCTCCCGGCAGCGTGGATTCGTGCGGCCCCAGCGCCACCTTCGCCTGCGGCTGTCCATCGGGACCGCAGTCCTTCCCCGGAGGGCAGGCGGCGAGCCCCGCGCTGATCTTCTCGCGGGCGATCTCCTCCACGCTGGCGGCGGTGACGTCCTGGACGACGACCGGCACGCGCACGTAGCGGAGTGCGTACGAGGCCGGCCGGATCGGCGAGCCGGAGCGGTTGGAGTAGACCTGGGTGACTTCGGCGCCGAAGTAGAAGATGTGCGCCGAGTAGTAGATCCAGATCAGCAGGATGGCGAGCGTGCCCGCGGCCCCGTACGTGGAGCCGATGCTGCTGTTCCCCAGATACAGGCCGATCAGGTACTTGCCGAGGGTGAAGAGTAGCGACGTCACGACGGCTCCGAGCCAGACGTCGCGCCACGGGATGATCACGTCGGGGAGGATCTTGTAGATCATTGCGAAGAGCAGCGTGATGAGGATGAACGAACCGCCCGAGTTGACGAAGCCCCACCCGACCACGGGCGGCTCGGGGAGGCTGCTTTCGGCGTAGGTGTTGAACGCCTCGAGCGCGGCGCTCAGGATCAGCGAGACCAGCAGCAGGAACCCGATCCCGACCACCAGTCCGAAGGAGAGCATGCGGGTGCGGATCATTCCCTTGATCACCCGGCCGGGCTTGGGAGACACCTCCCATACCGTGTTCAATCCGCTCTGCAGCTGGCCGAAGACGCCCGTCGCTCCCACGAACAGCGTGAAGATGCCCACGAGCGTCGCGACCACTCCGCGGCCGGGCGTGGAGGCGCCCTCGACCATCGTCTGGATCGCCTGCGCTCCCTCGGCGCCGATGAGCCCCTGGATCTCGCTGGTGAGCTGGCCGCGCGCGGCTTCCTCGCCGAACAGGAAGCCGGCCACGGCGATCGCGATGATGAGCAGCGGCGCGAGGGAGAAGACGGCGTAGTACGCCAGCGCGGCCGCGAGCCGCGACACGTTGTCGCGATCCCACTCGATCGCCGCCTCCTTGAAGATCTGGAGGAGCGCCCTGGGGTTCACGCGCCGCACGGGACCGCGCCGCCTCAGCCGAGGAACCGCCAGCGAGGCCGGCGGGGCGGCGGGCTCAGGGCCGCGTACGCGATCAGCGCGGCCATGAAGCCCGCGCCGACCACGGAGTATACGGGGCGGCTGGGC
>JACCXV010000171.1 GCA_013696835.1 Gemmatimonadota bacterium
GGCTCCGACGCGATCGCCGACTGGCCCGTCCTGAACGCCCTCCTGAACACGGCGTCGGGCGCCACCTGGGTCTCGTTTCACCACGGGGGCGGCGTCGGGATCGGCAACTCGCTCCACGCGGGCCAGGTGACCGTGGCCGACGGGACGCCGGAGGCCGCGGAGCGGCTGCAGCGTGTGCTCACGAACGACCCCGGCATCGGCGTGGCGCGTCACGCCGACGCGGGGTACCCCGAGGCGGTCGCGTTCGCCGCGCGGGCGGGGATCGACGTGCCGATGCGCGCGTGAGACGTTCCTCCAACTCTTGCCGGGGATCAGGAGAAACTGAACATGATCAGCTCACCACGGATCGGCCGATGGCCCGCGCTGCGAACCGAATGCCGGGGGCGTGGCCGAACGCTTCCTCGAGCGCTCTCGAGTCTTTTCCTGCTCCTGCTCGCCCTCCCCGCCTGGCCGCTCCTCGGTCCGGAGGCCACGGCGCAGAACGTGGCCCCTCAGCCCCCGGGCATGCCTTCGGGGGAGCTTCCGCCGATGCCGGGGGTGGGGCTGGTGGCCCTGGCCAGCCGGGGCCTGGCGCCACCGGGGCACCGCGGGCTGCGGGGGCGGGCGCGGTTGCTGCAGAGCCGGGTGCGACACGGCTGGAGCAGCTCCCCATTTCGACGAGCTGACGGTTGGGGCGCTCCCGGCCGGCGCCTTCGAGAGCATGGGCGTGGACTTCGTGCGGGGGAACGGTGCGCCGGGGGTCTACCGACCCGAGCCGAACATGGTGCTGCCAGCCGGGCGAAAGCAGGTGCTCCTGGTCGCGGGCGAGCGCACCACCTCTCTGACGATCGGCTTCAGGACGCCCATTCGACGTTTCAGCCTCGCGCGCATCGGCACGGCGGGTGGGGCGTCGGTGCCGACGTGGAAGCTGGAGGGGTTTGACGGTGCGGGCAACGTGGTCGGCTCGACCGGCGAGGAGCACGGCCTGCCGCGGACGCCACAGCAGTTCTCAATCGAGGGCGCCGGCATCGTGCGGGTGGTGCTGAGCACCGACAACCGCAGCGGTGAAGGGACCTGGGCGACCTGGAATTCGCTGCCGGTCGCGGAGTTCAGGTTCAAGCGCTGACGCGCGGGAGGGACGCGGATGACGTTCGAGCGGGCGATCGATGAAGCGCTCGCGCCGGAGGGGGATCGACGCCCGCCTAGCCGGCCGCTTGAAGCGCCCGTCGCCGGCGGCCGGCCGGGGGGAGGCCTTGGGGGGCGCTACTTGAAAAGCAGCATCGCCTTCTGGAACGTCATGAAGACGCCCCACAGAAGCGGCACGCCCACGAGGGTCCACGCCACGGCCACGAGCAACCACTGGCCGGGGCGCGCCTGCGCATCTTCGGTCTGCTGCATCTCCGCGCCTCCCGGAGTTCGGGCCGACAATGTCGTCAGGCGCCCTGGGGCGCCCCGCGGCCGGCGGGCCCGGACCCGCCTGCCGGCTCGGTTTCCGCCAGGTAGTGCCTCTCCGCCACCGGCTTGACGGCGAGGTTGCTGAGGAAACCAACCACGAGCAGGCCCGCGAGCACGTACATGGTGACGTTGTAGGCGTCCGCCGGCGGGACGCCCCGGTCGATCTGATACTGGCGGATGTAGTTCACCAGCACCGGTCCCAGCACCCCCGCCGTGGACCAGGCGGTGAGCAGCCGGCCGTGGATCGCTCCCACGTACTGGGTCCCGAACATGTCGGCCAGGTAGGCCGGGATGGTCGCGAATCCACCGCCGTACATCGTCAGGATGACGCAGAAGATGGCGACGAAGAGCGGCACGCTGCCGATCTTCCCCGCGAAAGGCACGGCCGCGTACAGCAGGAAGCCCAGCGAGAAGAACGCGAGGTACGTCCGCTTGCGGCCGAGGTAGTCGGAGAGCGAGGCCCAGAAGATCCGGCCGCCGATGTTGAAGAGGCTGAGGAGCCCCACGAAGCCGGCCGCTGCCGAGGCGCTCACGGCGCCGCTGAAGACCTCCTGGATCATCGGCGAGGCCTGCTCGAGCACGCCGATTCCCGCGCTCACGTTCATGCAGAGCACGAGCCAGAGCAGCCAGAACTGAGGGGTACGGATTGCCCTGTCCACGTGCACGTTGCGCAGCGTGATCATCGCCCGTTGCCGCACGGGCGCGGTCCAGCCGAAGGGCTTCCAGCCCGGCGGCGGCAGCCGGTAGCCGAACGCGCCGCACAGCATCGCCACGAAGTAGATCCCACCCATGGTGACGAACGTCTGCCACACGCCGACCGACGTGGCGCTCGCGTAGTGCTTCATTAGCGCGTCCGCGAGGGGGGCGCCGATCATCGCGCCGCCGCCGAAGCCCATGATCGCCATCCCCGTCGCCATCCCTCGCCGGTCGGGGAACCACTTGATAAGCGTCGAGACGGGAGAGATGTAGCCCAGCCCGAGCCCGGTGCCGCCGATCACGCCGTTCCCGAGGTACAGGAGCCAGATGCTGTGCAGGTGGACCCCGAGGGCGGAGATCATGTAGCCGCCACCCCAGCAGAACGCCGCGACGACGCCGGCCTTGCGGGGCCCGACGCGCTCCAGCCACCTGCCGAACAGTGCCGCGGAGAGCCCGAGCACCACGAAGAAAAGCGTGAAGATCCATTGGAGCTGCTTTTGGGTCCAGTCGCCGGCCGCCGGCTCCGTGATGCCGAGGACCCTGGTCAGCGGAAGCTTGAAGACGCTGTAGGCGTAGGCCTGGCCGATCGAGAGGTGGATCGCCAGCGCGGCGGGTGGGACCAGCCAGCGGTTGAAGCCGGGACGCGCGATGGTGCGTTCCCTGTCCAGCAAGCCTGCCATCGGCCACGTCCTCTCAATGGAAACGGCTGGGAGCTCGCCCCATGCCGCGGGGCCGACAAAATCACCGGCGGCAGGTCGGCCGACAAGTTTGTTGCGATGCAGTCGCCCGTGTCACCATTCGGGGTGCAGCGAGGCTGGATGAACGTTCGAGGAGTGGGAGCGCTGAGCCTCGCAGCCGAGTACATCGCGGAGAGTCCCGGCCAGGCGAGTGCCCAGAGGTCGGCCTGCCTGCGCTTGATCGCCGCAGGGGTGAGGGTAATCTTGAAGCATTCCCCTGCAAGCCCTGCGGAGGCTTTCTCCCGTTGTTGATCGACCAGCTCAAGGTCATACAGTCGGAGCACGGCTTTCTCCCCCGCGAGAGTCTCCTTGAGCTCTCGCGTGCGCAGAGCGTGCCGCTCTACCAGATCGAGGCGGTCGCGAGCTTCTACCCGCACTTCCGGGCCAGTCCTCCGCCGGCCGTGGAGGTCGCCGTGTGCAGCGACATGAGCTGCTATCTCGCGGGCGCCGAGCGGCTGGAGGCCGAGCTGCGCAGGGAGGTGGAAGGCCGTATTGGCGCCGCCCACCCCGCAACCCACGCGCTCGGGACGCCCCCCGGGCTCCCGTCTTCCGGTCCTCGCAGTGGGGCCCCCGAGGGCATGACCGATCCCGCCGAGGGTGGGATCCCGGCCACGCTCGTGCTCGAGGCGCCCGCCATCGAGTTCAAGACGGTGTCCTGCCTCGGGCTCTGCGACCGCGCTCCGGCGTGCGCGCTCAATGGGCATCCCATCGGGGGCGCCACGGCGCCGCGGGTCGTCGAGTGGATGGACGCGGTTCTCGCCCGGACGCGGGCGCCGGCTGCCTCCGGCGGCAACGGCGGTCCCGGCG
>JACCXV010000217.1 GCA_013696835.1 Gemmatimonadota bacterium
GGTATATCCCAACGACCGCACCGGATTTCCGCGCGCCGCCTACGATTCGCTGCAGGCGGAGGCCGTGGAGCGGGAGCAACTGTCGGCCGACGTGGTGATCGTGGGCGGAGGAGTGGCGGGCCTGGCGACGGCGCTGCGGCTGGCGCAGCTCGCCGAAGGGGACGCCGCGGCAGGCCGCGAGCCGCCCTCGGTCATGCTGCTGGAGAAGGCCGCGGAATTCGGTGCCCACGCGGTCTCGGGCGCGGTGATGGATCCGGTCGGGCTGCGCGCCCTGCTGCCGGACGTGCCCGAAGCAGACTGGAAGATTCCGTACGCCACCCGCGTCCGCCGCGACGAGGTGCGCTGGTTCACTGAGCGCCGCAGCTTCAAGGCGCCCGTCGTCCCCTCCTTCCTCCACAACGATGGCTCCTGGATCCTGCCGGTGTCACGCCTCTGCGCCTGGCTGGCGGAGCGTGTGGAGGCCAGTGGGCGGGTGGATCTCTTCACGGGATTCCCCGCGGCACGCCTGCTGCTGGACGGGGAGCGGGTCACCGGAGTGCAGACCCGCGATCAGGGAATCGGCCGCGATGGCGCGCCGCGGCCGAACTTCCAGCCGGGGTACGATCTGACCGCCCGCGTGACGGTGCTCGCCGAGGGCGCGCGCGGCAGCCTCACGCACCACCTCGTGCAGCGTCTCCGGCTGGACGATGGCAGGAACCCGCAGGTCTACGCGACTGGCGTGAAGGAGATCTGGCGCGTGCCCGCGGAGCGCCACGAAGAGGGGCTGGTCGTCCACAACGCCGGGTATCCTCTGGACACCGCAACCTTCGGCGGGGGATGGATCTACCACATGGCGGACCGGCTCGTGTCGGTCGGCTACGTCGTCGGGCTGGGGCACGAGGATCCCTTCCTCGACCCGCACCGCATCTTTCAGCGCTACAAGCGGCATCCGTTCGTGGCCGCGCTCCTCGAGGGCGCCGAGCTCGTGGAGTATGGCGCGAAGGTCATCCCCGAGGGGGGCTACTGGTCGCTGCCGCGGCTCGCGGTAGACGGCGCGCTGATCGTGGGGGACTCGGCCGGCTTCCTGAACGGGCAGCGCCTGAAGGGGATCCATCTGGCCATCCGCGGCGGGATCGAGGCCGCCGAGGCCGTCCACGCCGCGCTGCGTGAGGGAGACACGAGCAGCGAGCGCCTGCAGGAGTTCGAGGCGCGGATCCACGAGGGCGAGGTGGGGCGTGAACTCTATCGCGTACGGAACTTCCACGCCGCGAACGCGCACGGGGTCTTGCGGGGCCTCCTCCCGAGCGCCCTGCAGCTCGTCACCCGCGGGCGAGGGCTGCGAAACCGCGTCGGGGAGCAGGAGGACTGGCGCCGGTACCGGACCGTTGCCGAGGTCTACGGGCCTGGCGCCCGCGGTCCGGGGAGCACGCCCCCGGATGCCGCGCCCGATGGCAGGCTCACGTTCGACAAGGTCACCGACGTCTTCCACTCCGGAGCCGCCCACGAGGAGGACCAGCCGGCGCACCTCCTGGTCGCCGACCTGGACATCTGTCACGGCCGCTGTGCCGAGGAGTACGGGAACCCGTGCCAGTACTTCTGTCCCGCGAACGTCTACGAGTTCGTCGGCGGCCGGCTGACGCTGAACCCCTCGAACTGCGTGCACTGCAAGACCTGCGACATCCGCGATCCGTACCAGATCATAACGTGGGTCGTCCCCGAGGGAGCGGGAGGTCCGCGTCAGAAGCTCACCTGAGGGGAAGCGCGTGACGAAGCAGCGGGCGGAAGCGGACTTCCTGTCGATCGGGGACGCGAGCAGGCTCCTCGGCGTCTCGGTGAGCACCCTGCGCCGGCTAGAGAAGAACGGCAAGCTCGTGGCGTACGGCGTTCGCGTCTATTACACCCCGACCAGACGCCGGCGCTACAAGCGGAGCGAGATCGTGGCGGCCGTGGAGGCGTCTGCCGCGGGGTCCTCCGCCCCCCCCGCCTCCTGAGCCAGCAGGTGGTCGAACCTCCCGCTTATCGTCCGCGCTTCGTCCGCGCCGCGCTGTCGTCCGGATCGGCCTCCTCGAACATCGCGGGCACCGGCTCGGTGCGGCGCAGCCCGCTGTGGCGGAAGCCGTAGAGGAAGTAGATGACCATGCCGATGACGAGCCAGATGACGAACCGCCACTTGCTGCTGTCGGGCAGCTTGTAGATGAGGTAGCTGCAGAAGATCACGGCCAGGATCGGGGTCACGGGCGAGAGGGGCACACGAAAGGGCCGGGGACGATCGGGCTCGCGCACGCGCAGGACCAGGATGCCGATCGAGACCAGGATGAATGCGAAGAGCGTGCCGATGTTGGTGAGTGCCACGGCCTCGGCGATGTTGAGCAATCCCGCGAACACCGCCACGAAGACGCCGGCGAGAATCGTCGTCACGTACGGGGTGTGGAAGCGCGGGTGGACCTTGGCGGCCCAGGGGGGAAGCTGGCCGTCGCGGGCCATGGAGAAGAAGATCCGCGGCTGCCCGAGCTGAAAGACCAGGAGCACCGAGGTCATCGCGATGACCGCGCCGAAGGAGACGATCCCCGCGGCCCAGTCCGCCCGCCCCTCCAGCACCATCGCCAGCGGATCCGCCGAGCCCAGCTCGCTCCAGGGCACGACGCCGGTCAGCACCGCCGCCACCACGATGTAGAGCACGGTGCAGATCGCGAGCGAGCCGATGATGCCCCTGGGCATGTCACGCTGCGGGTTCTTGGCTTCCTCGGCGGTGGTGGAGACGGCATCGAAGCCGATGTAGGCGAAGAAGATGATGGCTGCCGCCGCGCCCACGCCCCCCCAGCCGTTGGGCATGAACGGCGTCCAGTTCTCGGGCCGCACGAAGGTCGTTGCGACCGCGATGAAGAACAGCACGATCGCGATCTTCAGCACGACGATGACCGAGTTGAAGCGGGCGCTCTCCTTGACCCCGATCACGAGCAGGATCGTGATCAGCATCACGATGACGAAGGCGGGGATGTCGAACGCCGTCGGGGCACCGAACACGTGCGGGAGCGCGGCCATGCTGGGCGCGAGGCGTGCCGCCACGTCGGGCTGGACGCCGACGCTGCTCAGCGCCTCGGCGCACGATCCGCTCGCGCCCGCAAAGGCGCCGTCACGCACGAGGGGACCGATCTTCTCGATGCACGCCGCCGTCCGAAAGTCCATCGTCATCCAGTCCGGCAGGTGCAGGTCGAAGCCCGCCAGCAGGTTCGTGAAGTAGTCGGACCAGCTCACGGCCACGCCCACGTTCCCGATCGCGTACTCGAGGATCAGGTCCCAGCCGATCATCCAGGCCACGAACTCGCCGAGCGTGGTGTAGGCGTACGTGTAGGCCGAGCCCGAGACGGGGATCATCGAGGCGAACTCGGCGTAGCAGAGGGCGGCGAACGCACAGGCGGTGCCGGCGAGCACGAACGACAGGATGAGCGCGGGACCCGCTCCCGGTCGTCCCGCTGCCCCCGCGGCGGCGGTCCCGACCGTGGCGAAGATCCCCGCGCCAATGACCGCGCCGATGCCGAGGAGCGTGAGATCGAGGGCGGACAGCACGCGCTTGAGGCCATGGCCGTGCTCGTCGCCGCCGACGGGTCTGAGCTGGTCGATCGGCTTCCTCTGGAACAGGGCTCGCATGCGACGCTCCGCGGAGGTAGGGGGATCCCGGTGGGCGGTCGGAGGGTGACCATTCTACGAACCACCGATGGAAAGAGAAGGAAGATGTGAGCGTCCTGGCGCGGACCGCCGCGGCGCCGGCCGCGGTCACGTTTTTCGGCCTCGCCCTGGTGCTCGGCGCATGCCGGGGGGATCCGACGACCGCACGCGGGCAGGTGCCGGTCCCGACGGTGCGCCTGATGAGCGGCGCCGCATCGGAGACGCTGCGGCGCACGTATCAAAACGCGGCGCATTTGCCGTTCTCCGGGGAGGAGCTTGGGCGCGAGAGCGCATGGATCGACTCCGCTGCGACCCCGCTGCGCGCGTTCTGGGACGCTCACGGCGAGCGGGTGCTCGCGGACGTCTCCGAGTTCGCCGGCGTCGGATGGGTCGAGGAGGACGTCAACGTGTACTTCGTCAGGCAGGACATCGGGCCCGTGGCCTTCTCACTCCCGCTCGTCATGGACCTCTCCGTCCTCGAGCAGGTTGCCGGTCTCCCACCGCCCGAGGCCGCCTTTCACCAGCGGCTGCTCGCCTGGGCCCTGGTCCACGAGCTCGTGCACCGCGTGTACGACCAGGCCTCGATCGCTCGCGGGACGGTGGGGAGCGAGGCGGAGCTGCCGGAGATCATCGCGCTGGCCGGCAGCCGACACGACTGGGACGACGTCGTCGTCGCCTTCGTGATGCGCGACGTGCTCGGCCCCGAGCTCACGCGGCCCCTGCTCTACAACCGAGGGCTTCAGCGCACCATCGGCATCTATCGGCTGGACCGCATCGCGCCACTGCTCGCGCGATGGCCGCCCGCGCGAGGGCGGTCGCTGCAAGCGAGGGCGCGCGAAGATCACGCGCTCGAGACCGGCCTTCGACACCCGGCAGCTCGCAGACGCGTGGGAGAGCTGCTGGCGGACCACGGCGCGGTGCGTGGGCAGGTGGAGCCGGCGGACGTTCGCGCCGCGGCCGATTCGATTCGCACCGAGTTCGCGCTGGGGATGGATGCGATCGCGCAGCTGCTCTCCGACTGGGAGGGCCAGCACGGGGAGGGTCGGCTGGGCGTCTTCCCGTATCGGGACGATGGCGGCGCCTGGACGTGGAGGTGACGGGACGCCGCGGTTTCAATCGGCCAGCGGGTTTGACGCCGGTCATGGCCCACGACTACAATCGCTGGATGCGCGCCATCCCCTCGGAGGACCAGGACCCCTGGTGGCGACGGCGGATGCCGCCGCTCCCCACCGTCCTGGTTGCGGCTGCCCTGGCGACGATCACGCCGGCAGGCGAGTGCGGAGCTCTGCTCGCGCAGGAGGGGAATTCCTCGTCCCCCCGGGGCAGCCCCGCGGGCGAGAAGAGCGCAGGCGGCAGCGCGGAGCAGATCGCGGCCGCAGCGGTCCAGCCTGCGCAGCAGGTGCGGCGGATGCTCAATCTTCTCGTGGCCGCGGCGAACCGCCTCGACTGGAGAGGCGAAGGGGACTACTTCTGGCGCTCGCCCGAGCTCGTCTCCGTCGCGCAGGGCACGCCGACGCTCGGCTGGGATGCGCGAGACTCCAAGACGCGCCAGTGGTACGGGGTTCTGAAGACGCAGAAGGTCCGTCTCCGCGACGTCGAGACGCGAACGCTCGGGCCCGACGTGGTCGCGGTGATGTCCACCTACGACCAGGAGATCGGCGCAAAGGACGGGCGAACGTGGAAGGGGACGGGCATCTGGTCCTTGATCTTTCGTCGGGTGAAGGGGGAATGGCGCGTGGTGTACGAGCACTACTCCTACGAGGAGTGAGCGACCCGGAGTGAGAGGAGCGAGCTGATGTCGGGATCCGGTGCCAGAGCGACCGGCCTTGCTGCCGCACAGGGGCTGGCAGCGCTCGTGCTGCTGGTAGCCGCACCCTTGTCGGCTCAGGGTGATCGCGTTGCCGGAGCCGCGGAGGAAACCGTGCAGACGGCGCTCGCCGCCTACTACTCCGCGCTCGAGAAGGGAGACGTCGAATCCGCAGGGTCACGGCTGACGCCGGACTACTTCTACGTCGCCCCGTGGGGGGCGCTCGAGCTGCGCTCCGAGCAGCTGGCGCGCATGCGTGAGGCGTTCGCGTCGCGAAGCCTCCGCAACTACCGCGTGCAGATCCGTGACCTGCGCACGGGCCCCGCCGGCGAGGGGGGGGCGTGGTTCAGGGCCACGGTCCGCGAGACGTACCTGCGCGAAAGTGGCCGCAGGGCGCGGAACGCCTTCGCGGAGGACCCGCTCACGACGGGCGTGGCCGTGCGGGAGCAGGGGAGCTGGCGCATCCGCTACCTGCAGCAGACGTGGAGCGAGGAGACGCTGCGGCGGATGGTGCCGATCCTGCACGCCGCGCAACCGGTGGATCCCGAGGAGTACTGACCGCGCTCCTCGTCGCTCTCCTGCTCATCGCCTGGGGCTGCCGCGGGGACTCGAACGGCTGGACTCCCGGCAACTCCGGCGGAACGCCCCCGCTCGCGGGAACGTACGTCGTGCGCGCCGACTCCTCCCGCGTCCACTTTCTGATCCAGGTCGGCGACTCCGCTGTCGTCGGCAGCATTCCGGGTGTTCTCGGCGCCTTGACCTTCCGCGAAGAGTCGGGCGGGTTCGTGGGGGCCGAGGGGCGCATGCAGCTCGACCTGACGGGTGCGACCCTGGCGGACACGCTCCGCACGCGGATGCTGCGCGAGCAACTCGAGCCGGCGGGCCCCCGCGAATCGTCGGTGGCCGAGCTCCGCGTTCGGGACCTCTTCGGAAAGCGCTTCAAGACGGATCTGCCCTTGGGGGGCGTCCTTCCCGTGTCCATCCGCGGCCAGCTGCTCGTTCGCGGTCGCGCGGTGTCGCGTCAGTTCGATGGGGAGATCACCCGTACGCCGGGAGGCTGGAGGCTGACGAACGCGCAGCCGATCGTCTTCTCCTTCGAGGAGGTGGGGCTGCGTGAGGAGCGCGATGCGTGGTTCTCGGCCAGGGAGGCCGTACCTGCGCGCGGCCCCGTGGCGATCAGCGTCGATCTCCGGCTGGAGCGCCGTGTCGCGGCGGAGGCTCGCAGCGCGGAGTGATCCGAGAGGAGGGGGCGTTCAGTGCGCCTGAGTTGAGGCGCCCACGCGGGTAGCCTGCCGGGGCTGCCAGGGTGCCCGCAATGACGAAAGAGGGAGCTTTCGCTCCCCCTTTCGATTCCATGTCGATCTACGTGCCTGATCCGACCTCGATAGGATCAGGTTCCCGCGAACGGCGCTAAGGGGATGATCAGGCCGCCGAGAAGAACCCAGTGATCGGGCTCGAACTCGTCGCCGCCCACGTCGTCCGAATCGGGCAAACCGGTCACTACGTAGTCGAGGAGCGCGTACGCACCCAGACCGCCGAGGAACGTCCCCTCGGACGCGTTCATGATCGTGCCGAGCTTGGGCACCAGCGCCAGCTCGAGAGCGAACTTGTGCGTGTAGGCAGCCGAGTCGTCCGCCTTCGCGGCGCCGCTGTACACCATCAGCGGATCGAAGGACAGGCCGAAGTACTTGCTGTCGAAGAGCGTGAAGATGAGGCCGTAGACGAAGGCCGGGGCGTTTGCCTCGAACTCGTCTTCGTCGTCGTCGGGAGTCGAGCCCGCCGTGGCGAACGGCGTCCACTGCGTGAGCGCGACCAGGCTCGCTCGCGGGATGAACGTGGGAGCTACCACCTGGAAGCGGAGCAGGAAATCGGTGCTGCTGTCCGCGTCGTCGCCCGACGCCGTCTGGGGCGGATCGAGCACGTTCGAGGCCACGAACCCAGGCATGAAGAGGAAGACCGGAGCGCAGATGAAGGCGCACGACTGCTGAGCTGCGGCAACCTGCTCCTCCTCCATCTCCTCCTGCGCGTAAGTGCTGGGCGCTCCGAGCAAGAGTCCTGCTGCGACGAGCAACGTCAGCCAGTACAGCCGTTTCATGGGATGTCCTCCTGCGGGTTTTACCACGGAGACCCGGGCGCCCACGAGCGGCCGGGCACGGAGACAACTTAGGTCGATCGTCGCACCTCCTTGGCGATGGGGACGGTCGTTCTCCATCGGCGGCCCGTCAAGGGGCAGTTGAAACTGGGCGCAGCCTGTCGTGGACCGCCCCCAGGGCCCCGGCAAGCGGGACGCTGCGGCTGTCCCGCCACCAGTAGAACTCGTCTACGCGACGAGCGAGCAGGGCCGGCGCGAGCGAAAAGCGGAGCTCTCCCGACGCTCGGAGGGAGTCCACGACCGCCGCCGCCCAGCGTGCCTCTCTGGCGAGATCGGCGGGCGAGGTGCCCCCTGCATCGGACCGGTCGGCCGCTGCAGCCCGCTGATCGCCGCCCGGCCTGCCGCGATCCTGGCGGGTACGCGGCGAGTCCTCGAGCGCTGCCGCCTGTCCGGCCGCTGCCCCGATCAGGAATCCCTGCACCAGCAACTCACGCTCCTGCAGAGACAGAGCCTGCCACCCGGCTCCGTCGAAGAGCGTCGGGTGGGCGTACGCGGGCGCCGCGCGATGCGGAAAGGTGCCCCATGCGCCGGCCCACGCCGTTGCCGCCCCGGTGGCCGCGAGCGCCAGGCCCACCGCGACGCTCAGTCCGACGACGCCTCGAAGAGCCAGACGATGGCCGTGCCTCACGTCTCGAACGTGACGGAGGGCCGCCGGGCACCCTCGGAAACGACGAGCCAGTCCCACATGCCTGCCTTCGCGTGTCCGAATACGCCGCACGGCATCGTGTACTTCCCGGGCTTGTCGACCGGGAAGCGCAGGGTGTCGGTCTTCCCGGCCCCGATGCCGTTCTTCAGGTTGATCGAATAGGCCCGCGGGATGTCGGGCTGCTCCGGGAGCTCGGTCTCGAAGGGTGGAGCGTCGTCCAGGACGTAGAGGCTGTGCGGCACGTCGCCATCGGCGTTCGAGAACGTCATCGTGACGGTCCAGCCGACCGGAACGGTGATCGTCATGTCGCCCTCGGCGTAGCCGTTGAAGTTCCAGGCCGAGTTCGTGGAGGTCGAGCCCGCCACGATGTCGAAGCTGACCTTCCTGCCGGCCTCGTCCACCTCCATCCAGGGCACGTCGTCTGCGGATCCAGCGGAGGCCGGTCCGGCGGCCACGGTATTCGCTCCGGCGGCCCCGGACGTTTCAGGGGGGGTGGCTGCATCGATGTCTCCGCCTCCCGCGCCGGATGCGCCGGGGATCGAGTCCTCCGGCGCCGGCTCCTCCCCCGGGAACGCCGCCGAGCCGTCCTCGAGATTCTCGACGTCACCGGCATCGCCGGTGTCGGCCGAAGCGCCTGCGGAGCCCGGTGCTCCGGCCTTCTCCTCCGCTCCCCGCGAGCACCCTCCCCAGGCCAGCGTAGCCAGCAGCACGAACGACAGGCACAGCGGATAAACGAGGAGGGGGGTCGCCCTCGCGGCCCCCCTCGTGATCGCTTGCATGCGCTTCATGTGACGCGTCTCTCGGAACGTCCCCGAACGATCCCGGACGATCAGCGGGAAG
>JACCXV010000223.1 GCA_013696835.1 Gemmatimonadota bacterium
GGGCGGGGGTCGTGCGCGAGGGCGAGCGGCTGTGGCGGTGCATCGAGGACAAGACCGACTTCCAGCTCGAAGGGTACCGGCTGCGCTTCAGGATGGACGAAGCCGTGGAAGGGAAGCTCGCCCTCAAGGTTCAGAAGCATCTCCGCTGACATCGCCGCGCGGCACGCGCGCGCTCCTCGGCCGCACGTGGCGCCTCCCGTATCCCTGAGCCGCAGGGGCTTCCTGGCGGCCACGGGGGCTCTCGTGCTGGGCTGCGGTGGGCGCGTGCGAACCTCTCCCCCCGCTGCTTCGGCAGCCGGTGCCTCACCCAGCTCTGGTCAGCCCTCCACGGAGCCCGCCATCCGCATCGGTCTGGCAATGGGCCGTCCGCACCTGACGTTCACGGCGCGCACGGGACGCTACCTGATCCGCGAGAGCGGCAGCGACGAAGCGATCGCCGTCACCGCCGCGGGCGAGCAGTGGAGTGTGATCTCCCACGCGCGAGAGGGCCTGCGCGTCCGCGATCCCCGCGGCTACCTCTCCCTCGCCCATGCCAGGCCCCTGCGCGTCGAGCCCGTCGCGGGGGGCGCGGGTCTGGACGTGGAGGAGCAGCTGTATCCCGGGGCCATCGAGGTGCGGCAGGACGAAACGGGCGTGACCGTCGTGAACGAGCTGCCGCTCGAGGAGTACCTGAGGGGCGTGCTGGCTCGGGAGCTCCCGGGCCGGGGCCATGCCCCGGAAGCGCTGAAGGCGCAGGCCGTGGCGGCACGCACCTACGCGCTCAAGCGCATGGGGAGTCGCGCGGCGCTGGGCTTCGATCTCTTCGCAGACACGCAGGATCAGGTGTACGCGGGCGTCGGGGATGCCAGCCCGGCGGCGGACAGGGCGCTGGCGGATACGCGCGGCCGCGCCCTGCTCGCGGGGGGGAACCTGATCGACGCCTATTACCATTCCACGTGCGGCGGATCCACGGCCTCGGTCGAAGAGGCGTTCCCGCAGCCCCCCGTGCCCTACCTCGTGAGTGTCAGCGACGCCGACGGGCGCCGGGGCTTCCACTGCTCCTCGTCGCGGTACTTCCGCTGGCAGGCCGCATACGAGCGCGACGCGCTGGAAACGATCGTGACACGCAACCTCGGCCGCTTCGTGACGCTCCCGTCCGGAGGGCCCGGCGACCTGCGCGACCTCGAGGTGAGCGAGACGTCCTCGACCGGTCGCGTGACGGCGCTGCGGGTCGAGACCACGGCTGGCAACTTCCAGGTCGCCCGCAACGACGTGCGGTGGCTGTTCGCTGACGGCGGCTCGCCGGGGCTCCGCTCGACGCTCTTTCTGCTGCGGGGCGAGCGCCAGCGGGGCGAGATCCGGCGCGTCACGCTGGTGGGCGGCGGCTGGGGTCACGGCGTCGGCATGTGCCAGGTTGGCGCGGTGGGCCGCGCGACCGCCGGCGCGGCCTGCGAGCAGATCCTGCGACACTACTACCGCGGCACGCATCTCGAGCGGCTGTATGGCTGAGTGGCGGCGGGGCTCGCTGCCCCGAGGTGCCGCACTCGGCTCGTTGGGGCCGCTGCTGTTCGCCCTGGCGTGCGCTCCAGCCGCCGCCCCCGCGGGAGCGTCGGCAGCTCCTCGCGAGGACGCGGTCGCGCTGCGTCCGGGAACGGCTCGGTGGAGCGACTTCCGCGGCGACGTGGTGCGGCTCGTGAACGGGGAACGCCGGAGCCGCGGGATGCGCGAGCTCGCGGTGGACGCGGAGGCCATGCGATTCGCACAGGCCGAGGCGGAGCGGCTGGTGAGGGAAGGCGTCTTCTCCCATCACGCCGCAGACGGGTCCAAACCGTACCAGCGATGGAGCCGAGCGGGGGGGACGGCGCACGTGCGCGAGAATCTCTTCCGTCTCACATCTTCCGACCCGCGGGCCTACATGCTCTTCGATCCCGTTGACGCGCACGAGCGGCTGATGTCCTCCGCGGGGCACCGGGCCCCCATCCTGGACCCGTGGACCACCGCCCTGGGCGTTGGCATCGCCTATGACGGTTTTCGCAACAGCGTGTACGTGGTGGAGGAGTTCGTGGCGCGGCACATGACCATCGGGCCCGGCGATCCGCGCTGGCAGCCCGGGGAGACCCGGCTCTTTCGCGGCCGGATCCTAGAGGGGCGGCGGCTGGAGCCCTGGATGGCGGTGCTGTCGCGCGAGCCGCTGCCGCGCAGCGCGGCGGCGGGGCGCCAGGCCGCGGCGACTTCGTATGTCGAGGGCGGAGAGACGGTGCTCGTGCTCTCGGGCCGGGCCTTCGAATTCGACCCAGCCGCCGGATCCTTCGCGCTGCCCGTCACGATGCCCGCGCGGGCCTCTCCGGGTCCCTACACACTGCTCCTGTACCTCGCGTCCGCGGATGTCGCCCGCGCTCCCACGGGACGCCGGTCCACGTCGCAGGGTGTGGCGGCGGTGAACCTCGCCTTCGAGGTGGAGGGGTGAAGGAGGGGAGCGGGGTGAGTCCCCACCTCGGGTGGGCGGAGGCGCAGTGGAAGCCCGGAGTCACGGTCGAAGAGCGCGTGCGGTGGAGTGACGTCGACGCGGCAGGCATCATCTGCTACGGCGCCTACCTGCGGTTGTACGAGATTGCGGAGACTGAGCTCTTCCGTGCCGCGGGGGAGCCCTGTCACGAGCTGTTCGAGCGCCACGACGTCTGGCTGCCGCGCGTGCACATCGAGTCCGATTTCCTGCGCCCCGCCTTTCTGGACGACGCGCTGCGCGTCACGGCCGGAGTCGAGAGCCTGGGGACGACCTCCATTCGGCTCGCCTTCCGCGTGGAGCGGGCGGGGGAGGAGATCGCGCGGGCACGCTTCGTCCTGGTCTGCGTGTCGCGCCAGGGGCTGCGAAAGAGGCCCCTGCCGGCCTCGCTCGTCGAGCGCCTGGAGCGCTTCGGCGAGCGCGCAGGTCCAGCGCTTCCGCGCTGACGGAGCTGCCCTCGATGCGTGGCGGGGAGTCCCGCTCCCCCCAGGGTGACCGTGTCCCACGCCCGGCGCTTCGACACGGGCCATTCCCCGATACCGTTCGGCCCAGGTTGCCCTGCGCGCCTGCCGCGGGCAGATTCAGCGGGGATAAGGGCAAGTCACGAATGAGCTTACGAGCCGACTTCAGAAGGGTCCGGTGAGCATGTTCTCTCGCAGGGCTACGCGTACGGTCATGGTCC
Organism: Gemmatimonadota bacterium; assembly: GCA_013696835.1. Classification (GTDB taxonomy): domain Bacteria; phylum Gemmatimonadota; class Gemmatimonadetes; order JACCXV01; family JACCXV01; genus JACCXV01. The sequence continues at coordinate 3,165 of JACCXV010000223.1, forward strand.
GGGATGTCCCGATCGGCGGGGGTCATCCGATTCCGGTGCAATCCATGTGCACCACCAAGACCACCGACGTCTATCCGACGCTCAACGAGATCCGCAACATGGAGGTGGCGGGCTGCGACATCGTGCGCGTCACGGTGATGGACGAGCCCTCGGCGCGCTGTCTGTCGCAGATCCGCGAAGGCATCCGCATTCCGCTCGTGGCCGACATCCACTTCAACTACCGCATCGCGCTGGCCGCCCTGGACGAAGGAGTGGACAAGCTGCGGATCAACCCCGGCAACATCGGGGGCCGCAGCCGCGTCGAGGCCGTCGTGACCAAGGCGCACGACAAGCGGGTGCCGATCCGCATCGGCGTCAACGCAGGCTCCCTCGAGAAGGACCTGCTGGACCGCCACGGCCATCCCACGCCCGAGGGCCTGGTCGAGTCGGCCTTGCGGCACGTCCGGATCCTCGAGGAGATGGAGTTCCACGACATCGTGGTCTCGCTCAAGGCATCCCGGGTCCCGCTAATGATCGAGGCCTACCGGATCATGTCCCAGGAACGGGATTACCCGCTGCACCTCGGGGTCACCGAGGCGGGACCGATGGAGTCCGGAACGATAAAGTCCGCCATCGGCGTCGGTACGCTCCTCTCGGAGGGGATCGGGGACACGCTGCGGATCTCGCTCGCCGCCGACCCGGTCCACGAGGTGCGAATCGGCAAGCGGATCCTGCAGTCCCTGGGGCTGCGGAACGAGGGCGTGAACGTCGTCGCCTGTCCTTCCTGCGGCCGCTGCGAGATCGACCTGATCGGGCTCACGGAGAAGGTCGAGGAGGCGACGCGCGGGCTCGACAAGAACCTGACCGTGGCGGTGATGGGCTGCGCCGTGAATGGTCCTGGCGAGGCCCGCGAAGCGGACATCGGCTATGCCGGGGGGCGTGGCGAGGGGCTGCTCTTCATCAAGGGGCAGAAGGCCCGCAAGATCAAGGAACAGGATTTCCTGGGCGAGCTGATGCGCGAGATCGAGAGCTTCCGCTAGGACCGGCTCTCCGCGCATGAAGACGCCCAGCCCCCGCCACCCGCTGCGCGTCGGCATCGTCGGCGCCGGCGCGATCGCGCAGGTGGCCCACCTGCCGGCGTACCGCCGCCTGCACACGGTACAGGTGGTGGCGCTCTGCGACGTCGACCCCACCAAGCTGCGCGTCCTGCAGGCCCGCTACGGCATCCCGCGCGTCCACCGTTCGTACGAGGAGCTCCTCGCGAGCAAGGACGTGGACGCGGTGGACATCTGCCTTCCCAACGACCTGCACCACCGCGCGGTCCTGGCTGCGCTGGCAGCGGGCAAACACGTGCTGTGCGAGAAGCCGCTGGCCCTGCGCGCCGACCACGCCCGCGAGCTCGTCGCCGCGCGAGAGGCTGCCGGCGTGCAGCTGCTCGTCGGCATGAACAATCGCTTCCGGCACGACAGCATCCTGCTCAAGCGCTTCGTGGAGACCGGCGAGCTGGGGCGGCCGCTGTTCATCAAGACGGGATGGCTCAAGCGCCGCAAGCAGATCGACTCCCGCCGCTGGCGCTACCGCAGGGACGTGGCCGGTGGCGGCGTGCTCATCGACCTCGGCGTGCAGGTGCTGGACCTCGCCCTCTGGCTGGCGGACTACCCCGCGATCGAGCGCGTCCAGGCACGTCTGATTCGCGAGACGCCCGGAATCGACGTGGAGGACTCCGCGCTAGTGTTTCTTCAGGGGGGGGACCTGACGGTCACGGTGGAGGTCTCCTGGACCTTCACGCTCGACCAGGACTTCAACTACCTCAGCGTGTTCGGGACGCAGGGCTCCGGACACCTCAGTCCGCTGCGCCTCTTCAAGGACGGTCCGGAGGGGGTCCGCGACCTCGCACCGGCCTACGCCCGCGTGCGCCGCAACGTCTACCTGGAGTCCTACCAGCGGGAGATCGCATACTTCGTGGAGGTCGTGGCCGGCCGCGAGGAGGCCCCTCCGCTGGGAGAGCAGGTGGAGCTGGCGCGGTTGCTGGAGGAGATCCAGCGCTCCGGCGGCGCGGTCGAGCCGCTCGTGGAAACCCTGGAGACGCGCCCCGTCGCCGGTTCGTGACGACGGTGCGGGGGCTCCCGGCGGCCCTCGTGATCGGCTGCGGGCGCGGGGGCCTGGCGGCCGTCCGTTCGCTGGGCCGCAGACGCGTCGAGGTCTGGGTCGCCGGGCCGGAGGCGGGTCCGCCCGCGGCGTCGCGCTACGCTCGCGGCTATCTCGCCACGCCCAGCCCGCTCACGGATCCAGGGGCCTTCGTCGACGCGCTGTGCGAGCTCGCCCCGGCATTCGAGAACCGGGCGGTGCTGATCCCGACCGACGACGTCTGCGTCGAGCTGCTGGCGGAGCATCACGCCGCGCTGGCGGCTGCGTACCGTCTCCTCGGCCCGCCGCCCGCGGTCGCGCGGGCGATCGTGGACAAGGCCGTGCAGTACGCGATCGTCGCGCGCGCCGGAATCCCGCTCCCGCGCACATGGGTCGTGGACGCGCCGGGCGCCGCACAACGCATCGCCGCCGAAGCGTGTTTCCCGCTGATCGTGAAGCCCCGCTTCTCGCAACGCTTCTTCCTGGCGCGGCGGATCAAGGCGCTGACGGCCCACACGCCCCTCGAGCTCGCGGTAACGCTGGACGCGCTCCCCGAGGGAATGCTCGTTCAGGAACGGGTGGAGGGCCGGCTGGAGAACGGCTACGAGTACAGCAGCTTCGTGGACGCGTCGGGACACGTGGCTGCGGGCCTCGTCCTTCGCAAGCTCGACAGTCACCCCCGTCCATTCGGCAACACGACGGCCGTCGAGACGGTGCATGCCCCCGCCGTCGAGGCGCTCGGGCGGGATGTGCTGCGCGCGTTCGGGTACCGGGGGATCTCGCAGTCCGAGTTCAAGCTCGATCCGCGATCCGGCGCCTTCCGCTTCATCGAAATCAATCCGCGCATCGTGAACAACACGGCGATCGAGCACGCGGCCGGAGCGGATACGGTCTACCCGGCCTACGCGGAGGCCGCAGGTCTCCCGGTCGAGCGCGCCACCCCCCGGCCGGCGCGTACCGTCTGGCTGTGCCCCGAGCTTCGGTTGCCTTACTCCGGGGCGCTCCTGCCCCCGCGGAAGCTGCCGGAAAGCCTGGGCGGTCCAACACGCTACGTGACGGACCTCTTCGTTGCGCACGACCCGGGTCCGCTCTGCCGGAAGGCTTCGATCGCGGCGCGGACCAGGGCCAGGCGGGTCGGCCGGCGGCTGAGGCTGGCCCTGGTGCGCGTGCTGGGGCTCACGGCCCGGCCGGGCGCGACTACTCCCCCCCGCGGGGGGCGTCGGCCTCCCGCTGCCGGTAGCGGGTGTGGAACCGCGCCAGGACCTTGACGTAGGACATCTCGCCCAGGACCGAAGTGCCCCGCGCTGCGGTCTTCTCCAGAGTCCGGATCGAAGGGCGGTTGTCGACGCGGATCGCCCGCCATGAAGTTCGGAAGCCCTCCTCCCGACCGGCCGCAAGCCGGGCCGACACGAGAGCGGTTCCCACACCGCCCCGACGCTCGCCGGGAATCACGTAGAGCCCCCAGCCGTAGCAGGCATCTGCAGGCAGGGGCAGCTGCAGAGCATCCGCCTCGCCGACCATGCGTCGCGAGATCCAGGTGTAGCCCACGGGGCGATTTCCGCGCCAGGCGACCAGGCAGATGCCTCCGTCGGCGAGATGGTCCCCGAAGCGCTCCAGCGTGCGTGCGGTGACAATCGTCGCAAGCACAGGCAACTCGAGCTCGTCGAGCCGGCGGATGCTCACGCCTGGGGGTGGGGGCCGCCTCGCGACGTCCGCGAGCTCCTGCTCCACGACCAGGAAACGGCCGCTCCGAAAGACGCGGTAGAAGCTGCGGGCAGCGATCTCGCGCCACACGCCCGGTGGCCCTTCGAGACGCCAGGCGAGGCGCGCGTCGCCGGGCAGGGTACGCATGTCCCGAACGTACTTGCGCACGCGCCCACTCAGGCCCGACGCCACTGATCTCAGCATCTGGAATCCCCTCGGGGAGGCTCGTCGCGGCCGCTTCGGTGGCTTGCTCCCACGCTCGCACACGAACTAGCTTTCACAACCACTCCATATCCGAGGACCTCATGAAGACCGGCATCCACCCCGAGTACGTCGACTCGCGCGTGGTCTGCGCCTGCGGAAACATCATCGAGACGCGCTCCACGCTGCCCGAGATCCACGTCGAGATCTGCTCCAGCTGTCATCCCTACTATACGGGGCGGCAGAAGTTTACGGACACCGCCGGGCGGATCGAGAAGTTCCGCGCGCGCTACGGGAAGAGCGAGAAGGCCGAGACGGCCGCCTCGTAGCGCCACGGTTCGGGGCCCTCCCGAGATCGGGAGGGTGGCGGGCAGGGAGCACCCTGCCCGCTTCTTTTTTGCGCTTTCGAGGAGCCCACCCTGGACCTCTCCGAGCATACGCGCTCGTGCCTGGACCGCGTGGCCGAGCTCGACCGCTCCATGAGCGATCCCGCGGTGGTGTCCGATCCGCGCCGGCTGCAGGAGCTCGGCCGCGAGCGCCGCCGACTCGAGCCGCTGCTCCAGGCGTCGCAGGCCGTGGACCGCCTGCGCGCGGAACTGCTGCAGGTGCGCGAGCTGCTGGCGTCTCCCGACGCCGACCTGCGCGATCTCGCACGTGCGGAGCTGGCCGATCTCGAGCCTGGGCTCCAGCGCGCGGAGCGTGAGCTGGACGAGCTGCTGGTGCCGCGGGATCCTCTCGACGACAAGAACGCCATGCTCGAGATCCGCGCCGGCACGGGTGGGGACGAGGCGGGGCTGTTCGCGGCCGACCTGCTGCGCATGTATCGGCGCTTCATCGAACGGCGGGGCTGGAAGGCCGAGCTGCTGAGTCTGGCGGAGGCCGGCGCGGGAGGGATCCGCGAGGCGGTGCTGCAGGTGAGCGGGGAGGGGGCCTACGGAACCCTGAAGCACGAGAGCGGGGTGCACCGCGTGCAGCGCGTGCCGGCAACGGAGCAGCAGGGTCGCATCCACACGTCGGCTGCCACCGTCGCCGTGCTGCCGGAGGCTGAGGAGGTGGACGTCGAGGTACGGCCTGACGAGATCAAGGTGGACGTGTTCCGCTCTTCCGGGCCGGGTGGCCAGAGCGTCAACACCACCGACTCGGCAGTGCGCATCACGCACCTCCCGACCGGCCTGGTCGTGCAGTGCCAGGACGAGAAGTCGCAGCTGAAGAACAAGACCAAGGCCCTGCGCGTGCTGCGAGCGAGGCTGCTCGATCGACGCATCGCGGAGCTGGAAAGCGAGCGGGCACGGGAGCGGAAGACGCAGGTCGGAACGGGAGACCGCAGTGCCAAGATCCGGACCTACAACTTCCCCCAGAGCCGGGTGACCGATCACCGCATCCAGCTCACGCTGCATCGGCTTGCGCAGGTGCTGGACGGTGAGCTGGACGAGCTGACGGGAGCGCTGCGGGCCGCCGCTCGTTCCGAGAGGCTCACCTGAGGTGGTTCGCGTCGCAGCGGCCGCAGCGGGGCCACCGCGCAGCGTGAGCACGGGCACGGCGGCGACGATTGCGCGTGCGCTGCGGCTCGCCGCCCGGTTCCTGGAGGAGCATGGGATGGCGGCTCCTCGCTTCGACGCCGAGCTCCTGCTCTCCCATACACTCGGCCTTCGGCGCCTCGACCTCTACCTGCAGCACGATCGTCGGCTCGCGCCCGCCGAGACGGCGCTCTTCAAGGAGCGGATCCGGCGCCGGGCCGTGGGCGAGCCCGTGCAGTACATCCTCGGTGAGGCGCACTTCCGCCACCTCACATTGCACGTAGGGCCCGACGTGCTCATCCCTCGCCCGGAGACGGAGCGGCTGCTCGACGAGATCCTGAGCTGGGCCGCGGTTTCGCAGCGGGACGATCTCGTGCTGCTGGACGTGGGAACCGGGTCCGGCGCGATCGCCCTGGCCTGGCTCCAGGAGCTGCCGCGTGCGCGCGCAGTGGCCACCGACGTTTCGGAGGCGGCGCTCGCCGTCGCCGCCGTGAACGCCGCGGAGGCCGGGCTCGCCGGCCGTCTCGAGCTGCGCGCGGGCGATCTCCTCGGGCCGCTGCGCCCCGGCGAGCGCTTCGACGCGATCGCGGCCAACCTCCCGTACGTGGCGCTTCACGAGCGCTCCTCGCTCCCGATCGAGGTGCGGGATCACGAGCCGGAGCTGGCGCTCTTCGGTGGGCGCACCGGCTTCGAGCCCACGGCCCGGCTCGTCACGGCCTCCCCCGAATGGCTGGCCGAGGGGGGGCTGCTCGCGTGCGAGATCGCGCCGGCACAGTCCGCCCTGGCGCGCGGGTGGGTGGAGGCAACCCCCGGTCTGCGGTATATTGCCGCCTTCCGTGACCACGCCGGTCACGAGCGCGGCTTTCTCGCGGCGCAAGTGGCGCTCCGACCCTGAGCGGCCTCGTGCCGGGTTCCGCCGCGGCTCGCCGGCGCACCCCCTCCGGAGGGCTTCCTGCAGACGTTCCTCGTTGAGGGGGGCCGCCGTCTGGCGGGCAGCATCCGGCCCGCCGGCAACAAGAACGAGGCGTTGCCGGCGATCGCCGCCTCCCTCCTCGCTGGCCCTCCCGTGACTCTCCGCAACGTCCCCGACATTGCCGACGTGCGCACGATGCTGGAGCTCGTGGAGGCGCTCGGTGGCGGAGTCGAGCGCCCGGCGCCAGGGTGTGTCGTGGTGCGCTCGGACGACATGACGGACCGGGTCGGGTGGGAGCTCGGACGGCGCATCCGCGGTTCCTTCCTCCTCGCGGCGCCGCTCCTCGCGCGGCACGGGCGTGCGGAGCTTCCGCGCCCCGGCGGAGACGCCATCGGGCGCCGGCGCATCGATACCCATCTGCATGCCTTGCGGGCGCTCGGCGCGCGGGTGGAGCTCGACGGGGAGATCTACCGGCTGTCGGCGCCGGGGGGCCTGATCGGGGCCGAGATCTTCCTGGACGAAGCCAGCGTCATGGGCACGGAGAACGCGGTGATGGCGGCTGTGGCCGCCCGCGGGACGACGACGATCTCGAACGCGGCCTCGGAGCCGCACGTGCAGGGGCTCTGCCGCCTTCTCCAGACGATGGGCGCGGAGATCGAGGGGGTGGGCACCAACATGCTGCGCGTCGCGGGAATGACCCGCTCTAGCGTTCCCGTGCAGCACGAGCTGATGCCGGACCACATCGAGGTGGGGAGCTTCATAGGGCTCGCGGCGCTGACGGGCGGCGACGTGCGCATCCGGGACGCCGGGCCCCGCAACCTGCGGATGATCCTGCTGGTTTTCGCGCGCCTCGGCGTCCGCGTCGAGGTGCAGGGGGACGACTTGTGGGTGCCGCCGGACCAGGAGCCCGAGGTGGTGGAGGACGTGGACGGTGCGATCCCCCGCATCGACGACGCGCCCTGGCCGGGCTTCCCGGCGGATCTCACGTCGATCGCGCTCGTGACCGCGACCCGCTCCCGCGGCACCGTGCTGATCCACGAAAAGATGTTCGAGAGCCGTCTCTTCTTCGTCGACAAGCTCATCTCGATGGGTGCGCGGATCGTCCTCTGCGATCCGCACCGGGCCGTGGTCAGCGGTCCCGCGCGGCTGCGAGGGGCGAAGATCTCCAGCCCGGACATTCGCGCCGGCATGGCGCTGCTCCTGGCGGCGCTCTCGGCGCGGGGACGGAGCGAGATCGGCAACATCGGCCAGATCGACCGTGGCTACGAGCGCGTTGACGAGCGTTTGCGGTCCCTGGGGGCGGCAATCGAGCGCGTCGGTGGGTAGCGCGCGGCGCCGCTCACTCATGAGCGCCGGGGCAGCGGGCGGATCGTGCCCTCGCTGCTGAACCGCGCGGAGCGCGCGGCGAGGCTGGCGCGCGACGGCGGCTGGTCCGGTCTGCTGCGGCGCGAGCTCAGGCTCCTGCGGCGCCGGATCTTCCTGCGTCAGCCGGTGCTCTTCCTCGTCGACTCTCTCGAGGGACCCCCTCCGTCGCCCGGTTGCCCGGCGGGGATCCGCATCGCCCCCTACGGCGGGGAGGACCTGGGGCGCTTCCGCGCTCTGGCCGGTCCGCGGCAGCGCCGGATGTTCCGCGCGCGTCTCGCGGCGGGGCGCACCCTGATCGTGGCCTGGCGCGGGGACGATCCCGTGGGAATGACGTGGATGACGGCCGCCACGGACTGGCGCCTCGACGGCGTGCGCTTCGACCTGCCGGCGGACTGGGCCTACGTGTACGACCTGTTCGTGGATCCCGCCGCCCGCAACCTCGGCGTGGCCACGGCTCTCACCGCCGCACGCGTTAACCTCGCCAGGCAGCAGGGGTTTCGCCGCTGCTGCCGCATCGTCGTGCCTCACAACGCGCCCGCATTGCGAGCCCTGGTCAAGGCCGGCATGTCGCTCGAGCCCGTCGCCACACTGGAGCTCGTGCGCGCCCTCGGGCGATCGTGGGTCCGGTGGACGTCGGCTCCGCCCGGGGAGCTCACGCAGCCTCGCGGGAGCGCGCGTGACTGAGGCCACGCCTCCCGCGCCTGCCACGTCCGGCGCGCGGCGCTCCTTGCGCGCGTGGCGGAGCGTCACGAGCGGCGCGAGCG